>CAYJEC010000031.1:4082-14207 GCA_964369025.1 uncultured Ideonella sp.
GCGCTGATGGAGCGCAGTGCCGCGCTGCTCGCCAACGGCCAGGTCATGGGCTGGTTCCAGGGCCGCATGGAGTTCGGCCCGCGTGCACTCGGCAACCGCTCGATCCTTGCCGACGCGCGTATCGTGGACATGCAGCTCAAGATGAACCTGAAGATCAAGTTCAGGGAATCGTTCCGGCCGTTCGCGCCCGCCGTTCTGTCGGAGGACGCCGATGCATGGTTTGAGCTCCCGACACCGAGCCCGTACATGCTGCTGGTGGCCAACCTGAGGCCCGAACACCGCCTTGCATGCGCCGACGCGGCCGATGCCGCGCCGGGCACGGGCGCGCTGAACCTGCCCCGCTCCAGCGTGCCTGCGATCACTCACGTTGATAACTCGGCTCGTGTGCAGACTGTCGACGCCGGCACCACGCCCCGCTTCCACGCCCTGCTGACCGAGTTCAAGCGGCGTACCGGCTGCCCGATCCTGATCAACACCAGCTTCAACGTGCGCGGAGAACCCATCGTGTGCACGCCCGAAGACGCGTTCTCGTGCTTCATGGCCACGGGGATCGATGCGCTTGCCGTCGGCAACTGCCTGCTCGTCAAGAGCGAGCAGACGGCGAGCGGTACCGAGCGCCCGGCATTCGATCCCGATTGAAATGATGCAACCCGTGCCCGAGACCGCTGCCAAGGTGCTGGCCTTCTACAGCAGCCTGCCCTTCAATCGCCACGCGACGGCTGCGGCGCAGGCGACGGACATTCGCCGCCATGACGCGACCAATGCGTACCCGGTGCTGCGGCCCCTGCTGCGGTCCGGCACACAGGTGCTGGACGCGGGTTGCGGAACCGGCTGGCTCAGCAACAGCATGCGCCTGCGCTACCCGGCCACGGTCACCGGTGTCGACTTCAACCCGGGCGCGATCACGTTTGCCCAAGAGGTGGCTCGCACGCTTGGCGTCGATACCGCCTTCGAGACCGGCAACGTGTTCACCTACAGCCCCGGCAAGCGCTACGACCTCATCGTATCGATCGGCGCGCTGCACCACACGGGCGATTGCCACGGTGCTATCCGGCGCATCGCCGCCGATCTGCTCGCTCCGGGCGGGCACTTCTTCATCGGCCTGTACCACCTTCACGGTCGTGCGCCCTTCCTGGCCCATTTCGAAGCGCTGCAAGCGCAAGGCGCCGACGATGCCACCCTGTTCGATGCCTACCGCAAGCTGCACCCGCGCATCACCGACCAAACGCACCTGCGCTCGTGGTTCCGCGACCAGGTGCTGCATCCACATGAGACCCAGCACACGCTGGCCGAGTTGCTTCCGGTGCTGCACGACGCCGGGCTCGAGCTCGCCGCCACGTCGCTCAATTCGTTCGCGCCGATCGACGATCTCCCCGCGCTGCTCGCCAGCGAGGCCGGGCAGCGTGACCTGGCCGTCCAGCGCCTCCAGGAGGGGCGCTACTTCCCGGGCTTTTTCTTGATTCTGACGCAGAAAGGCGGGCCCGCGTGAACGCCCCGGAGGCCGCGCTTTTGATCGATGCAAGCGAAGTCGCGCGTCCAGCCGAAACTGGCAAATTCGACTGGCGGGACTGTTGGTATCCGGTGGTCTTCTGTGCGGATATGCCACTCGGCAAGCCGCTGGCATTCACGCTCCACGACGAGCCCTATGTGCTCTTTCGCGACGGGCAAGGGCGCATCTGCTGCGTCGAAGATCGCTGCCCGCACCGCATGGCGCGCCTGTCGGCCGGCCGCGTGGTCGATGGGGTGCTCGAGTGCGGCTACCACGGCTGGCAGTTCGATGGCGACGGCGCCTGCGTGCACATCCCCCAGCTGGCACTGGGCCAGCCGATGCCGGAGCGCGCCTGCGTGCAGGCCCGAGCCGCCACGGAACTGCAGGGCATCGTCTGGATGTGGGCGGGCGATCCGCTGGCCGCCCAGTCAACGGATGTTCCCACGGTCGGCCCGCTCGACGAGCCGGGTGTGACGCGCGTCGACTACGTGACCGATCTGCCGTACGACCAGAGCTACCTGGTCGAGAACGTCATCGACGTCGCCCACATCCACATTGCCCACGACGGCGTGCGCGGCGGTGGGCACCGCCACCTCGCGCGGCCGCTGGAGTTCAACGTGCTTGAGGAGTCAGCGCACGGCATCAAGGCCGAATACCGCTCGATCACACCGGAGCGTGGCGCCACCCGCACGCCGCTTGCCAGTGCCGTGGTCGAGTTTCGCGCCCCCGGCCTGGTGCACTACACCTCGAACTACCGCAACCGCGACCGCATTGCGGGCCTGGCGCTCTATTCACTGCCGCTGGGGCGCGGGCGCTGCCGCTTGCTCTACCGCAAGTACAGCAACTTCTACTCATGGCGCGAATCGTGGAAGCCCCGTTGGCTGGAGCATTGGACGCAGAACACCATCCTTCGCCAGGACATGGACCTGATCATCGGGCAGTACGCGGCGATCGAGCGCTCCGGTAAAGAACTGCGCGACCTCTGGCTGCCGCTGAAGAGCTGCGACCAGCTCGTCATCCGCTACCGCAAGTGGCTGGACCGGCATGCACCGCCAGCCGGCCCCTACCGGGGCTTCTCGACGCACGTCAGCGCGGCGGGGGCAGCGAGCGCCGGGCCGACACCGGACACCTTCACCCTGCACACGCGCCAGTGCGAGTCGTGCCAACGCTCCTACCGGGCCGCGCGAAGGGTTCGTGGCTCGCTCGTGGCCGCACTCGTGTTGCTGCTGCCGGTGGTGCTGCTGGCTTCGACCGGCGGAGCGCGCGCCACGGCGTTCGGCCTCTATGTGGCGGCGCTTGCGGCCGTGGTGGCGTGCCGCGCCTTCGAGCGGCGCTTCGAGTGAGTGAGGCACCCGGTGCCGGATTGCCGGCCCCACCCGCCTGCCGTGCGGGTGGGCCTGGCGCTGGCCAAGCGAGACTGACGATCAACAAGGAGTGGCGATGGACGGCGGGCTGTATCCGGGGACGTTCTGACCTGGGGAAGCTCGAAGCTGCTGAACGCGCGTCAGCACCACAGGCGATAGGGCCAGAACGCCTCTTCGGTCAGCATGCGGCGCCGCAGATCCTCGGGGCTGAAGCCTGACAGCCGCCGCGTCTCGCGGCACAGGTGCGACTGGTCGGCGTAGTCGGTGTCGGCCGCAATCTCGGCCCAGTTGACGGCCGCGCCGGCATCGCTGGCTGCCACGGCCAGAAAGGCGCGTTCGGCGCGTGAGACCGCTCGCAACTCGCGCATGGGCAACCCGGCCCAGGCCTTCACCCGGCGTTCGATCTGGCGCAGGCTGCGGCCGGACGCGCTGGTGGCGGCACGCACGGCGAGCGCCTGTGCCCACTCGGCGTAGCGCTGCGCCACCGGCCGCTGCGGCGCGAGCGCTGCCCACCGGGGCCGCAACCAGGCCTCGATGCGCGCCAGCCGGGCGTCGTCGTCCATGTCGGCGTGCAGGCTCATCGCCCACTGGAACCAGTCCGGCGGCAGCACGGCCTCGGCCGGCACGACCTGGTTGACCAGGGCCGCCGCATCGACGCCGGTGAGCGCCCGGAACGCGTCGGGCGGGAACAGCAGCATGAGTGCGTGCACCGGCCCCGGATTGCGGGTATGGGTGGGCAGGGTGAAGGGCCCAGAGAGCATCAGGGGCCCGAGGCGATAGCCTGGCGGCGGCGCGGAGAAACCTGGGCGTGTCACCCATTCACCATCGCCCGCAAACCACCAGAAGAGCTTCACCAGCGGCGCGGCGGGGAAGTAGTTTTCTCGTTGCTCGGCGGTCAGATCTCGGCCGTGCGTGTCGCGCAGCATGGCGGCGCGCAAGCAGCCTGCCAGCTCGAGCGGCGGGAGCCAGAGTCGGGTGCCAGCATCCTCCATCGGGGCCGAGTGTCGCATCTGTTCAAGACCGAAGGGCCGGTGCCGGCGCACCATGCTGGCCATGGAACTGACCTGGAACGACCTCCCCGGCCCCACCACCCGCTGGTGGGGGTTGCCGGCGCTCGCGGCGATGCGGCGCGACTATCTCGGCGTGATCGCCACACAGCAGCGCTTTGGTGATCTGGTGCGGCAGCAGATCTTCAACGAGCGCGCCGTCGATGTGTTCGACCCCGAACTGCTCCGCCAGGTGATGGTGGACCATGCGGATGCGCTGATCCGCTGGGAGCGTGGCCCCGAAGTGTTCTCGGACGGTCTGGGCCAGTCGGTGCTGGTCACCGAAGGGGCCGTCTGGCAGCGCCAGCGGCGCATGTTGATGCAGGCCTTCACGCCCAGGCGCGTGGCAGGCTACGTGGCCCAGATGGTCGAGGCTGCCAAGGTGGGCATGGCGGCCCTGCGGCCCGGCGAGGTGGCGATGGACGGCCTGTTCAGCCACCTGGCCATGGATGTGATCTCGCGAACCCTGTTCAGCGCGCCGATCAGCGGCAATACCCAGGCGGCCGCCGACGCCGTGCAAGTACTCAGCGAGACCGCGCTGCGCGAGATGTTCTGGCCCCTGACCCTGCCAGACTGGCTGCCGCTGCCTGGCAAGGCGGCCAAGCGACACGCACGAGGGCTCATCCAAGGGCTGATCCAAAGCCACATCGACGAACGCCACCAGCACCCTGATGCCCGCAAGACCGATCTGCTCAATATGCTGCTCGTCCTGCGCGACGAAGACAGCGGCACAGCGCTCTCGACCCAGGAGGTGTTCGACCAGTGCGTGCTGAGCTTTCAAGCCGGGCATGAGACCACCGCCACTGCGCTGCTGTGGTGGAGCTGGCTGATGGCCAGCCACCCTCAGGCGCAGGAACGCGCCGCCGCCGAGGTGGACGCCGCATTGATGGGCGGTCCGCCTGACGCAGATGCCGTGCAAGCCTTGCCGTGGCTAACGGCCACGCTCAAGGAGGCGATGCGCCTGTACCCGCCCGTGGCAGCGATCATGACCCGGCGGCTGACGCGCGAGATCACCCTGGGCGGCGTGCGCCTGCCCGCGCGTACCCTCGTGAGGGTGACGCCCTGGCTGCTGCACCGCGACCCGCGCTGGTGGCCGCGCGAGCCGGAGGCCTTTCGGCCCGAGCGCTTCATGGTGGCAACGGGCTCGGCGCCGGACCCGATCCTGCGTGGCGCCTACATTCCGTTCGGCCTGGGACCACGCGTTTGTCTAGGGCAGCACTTTGCACAGTTGGAGATGAACGTGATCGCGGCCATGTTGCTGCAGCGGTTCCGACTCGAGACGCTCACCGACACCCCGCCCACCCCGCGCCTGGCCGTCACCTTGCGGCCCGAAGGCGGAGTGCGATTGAAGCTGGTGGCCCGTACAAGCAAGCTCCCATAGCGTCACAGGCCCTAAAAAGACGACCCCGGGGTCAGCAGGAACGCCGCCTCCTCGGGCGTGCTCTCGCGGCCCAGGATGGCGTTGCGGTGCGGGAAGCGGCCAAAGCGGCGGATCACCTCACGGTGCCGCTCGGCGAAGCCCAGGTAGTTGTCGAACACCGCGGTTTGCGAGGTGGGCGCCTCGGTACTCAGGGCCCGAAAAAGGGCCACGCTCCGATCCTGCAGGGCCAGGTCCTCGGCGTGCTCCAGCGGCAGGTAGGCGAAGGTCTTCTGCACCGGAAGCAGCGGCGCGAACTGGCCGTGCTCCAGGCCTTGCAGGGTGTGCTGGCGGGCCAGCGCATCGTGGGCAAAGGCGGCGGGCGTGCCGCGGTGCATGTTGCGCGGGAACTGGTCCAGCAGCACGATCAAGGCCAGGCGGCCCTCGCCTGTCTCGGCCCATGCGTCCAGATCGCCGGCCGCCGCCTGCTGCACGGCGGCACCGAAGCGGTCGCGGATGTCCTGGTCCACCTCATCCTGCTTGGACCACCAGCGGCGGGCACACGCGGGGTCGATGGCGGACGTGGCCGGCGACTCGCCAAACCAGTAGGCCAGCACCGAGGCCGGAGTGACGAGGACCGGGATCTCTCGGCCCTCGACGGGGAACTGGTTTGGCCGCATGGGGTCTCCTTGGTCGTGTCATCAGTCTACGGCGTCTGCTGCCCAGCCGCCCGTCGCTACACTGCCGACCCGGGCACGGCGAGCAGCGTGATGGACCGATGGGAGAACACCAAATGATCAAGGCAGGCATGGCGGCCGTGCTCTTGCTGTGGAGCGCCACGACGGGGGCAGCCACGCAGCGTGGGGACGATCTCTACCGCCGTACGCAACTCGAGGTGGACTGGGTCGCCGTCCGCTCGCTCGCCCTCGCTGGGCAGGCCCGGGCGCAGCTGCTGATGGGCTATGCCAGCGAAGAGGGTCTGCTGACTGCCAGGGACCCGAAGAAGGCGGTGGAATGGTTTCGCCTGTCCGCCGAGCAGGGGCTGGCGGAGGCGCAGGTCGCGCTGGGCTGGCGTTACGACAACGGCCTGGGTGTCGACGCCGACGACGAAGAGGCGGCGCGTTGGTATGCACGTGCTGCCGATCAGGCGGACACCCAGGGTCAGAACAACCTGGCCACCATGTTCGAGGATGGCTCCGGTGTCAAGAAGGATCTGGCGGCGGCCTTCGCGTTGTACCGGTCTGCGGCAGACCGCGGCAACCGGATGGCGCAGTTCAACCTCTGGCGGTTCTACCGGGACGGTACGGCCGTCGAGAAGAACGTTGCCGTGGCCGTCGATTGGCTGACGCGTTCGGCCGAACAGGGTTTTGGCCGCGCCGCGCTGGATCTCGGGTTCGCCTACGAGAAGGGCACCGTGGTGGCCACGGATCTCACGCTGGCGGCCCGCTGGTACCTTGTCGCGGCGAACGCGGGCAACTCCGATGCCCAGTACAACCTGGGGCTTCTTTACGACAACGGCCGTGGTGTGGCACAGGACTACGCGGCCGCTCACCGGTGGTACCGGCGCGCCGCAGATCAGGGTGACATGGACGCGCTGAACAACCTGGCGATCCACCACAAGGACGGCCTGAGTGTGCCCAAGGACGTGCCCCGTGCCCTGCAGTTGTACGAGCAGGCCGCGGACCAGGGCAGCGCGGTCGCCGCGAGCAACCTTGGCGAGATCCACGACGCCGGGATCAGCGTGCCACGGGACGTCGCCAAGGCGCATCACTGGTACGGTCGGGCCAGCGTGTTGGGCAGCGCCAAGGCGCAACTTGCACTGGGGCTGCTGATCGAGGCTGGCGATGGTGTGAGCCGGGACATCCCGCGAGCGATGAAGCTCTTCACCGAGGCTGCCGAGCGCGGGCTGGCTGAGGCGCAGGCTCACTTGGGTGACCTTCACTTCAAGGGGATTCACGGGCCGCGCGACTACAAGGAGGCGGCGCGCTGGTACCTCACCTGCGACGCCGGCGGTGCCGTGTGGCGCCAGTTCAGGCTGGGCTACCTTTATTCCCGTGGCCTCGGCGTCGACCAAAGCGACACCGAGGCATCCCGCTGGTTCCTGCGGGCGGCCGAGCAAGGTTTCCCGGCCGCGCAGGGTCTCATCGGCCTGCGCTACATCTCGGGCGAGGGGCTGCCGGTCGACTATGCCGAGGCGCAGCGATGGCTTCAGCGTGCGGCCCAGAAGAACGATCCGGATGGGCAACTGGGCCTGGGGTTCCTGTACGAACGCGGCCACGGCGTCGAGCGCGACTACCCTGCCGCCATGCGGTGGTACAAGCTGGCGGCTGCGCAGGACAACGAATTCGCCGAGAACAACATCGGCTTCCTGTATCAAGAGGGCCTCGGGGTGCCTCAGGATGGCCGCGAGGCCATACGCTGGTACGAGCGCGCCATCCAACACGGCGACGACGGTGCCCGCAACAACCTGGGCTTGCTGTACGAAGAAGGCAAGGGGGTCGACAGGGACATCGACCGGGCGATCAAGCTCTACGTCACCAACGCCGAAAACGGCAACGGGTGGGCGCAGACCCGGTTGGGCCAGATCTACCAGGAGGGGCGGGGCGTCCCACTTGACCCGCAAGCGGCATTGAAGTGGTTCACGATGGCCGCCGACAAGGGCAAAGCCGAGGCGATGGTTTACATCGGTCGGCTTTATGAAAGCGGTGCGCTGCAGTCGGGTGCGGGCCATGCCGAAGCTGCCGCGTGGTATCGAAAGGCAGCTGAAGCCGGCAGCACCGAGGCGGCCGGCCTGCTGGCACGCCTGGGCGAGCCGAAGCCCGCCAGGCGCTGAGCCGATGTGCCGGGCTGCCTCCCGGCACGGGCCCCGTCAGGGGGCTGTCTTGGCTTTCGCCAGAGCCGCTCGGAAGAAATCATGCACGCCGGTCTCGCTCATGCGCCGCGCATCGGCCAGTTCCCCAGCGCGGGTGGCGTACAGAACGTCCTGCTTCAGCGACAGCAGCACCGCGGCCGGGATACCGGCCTTGATCGGGTTGCCGTAGAGGGCGGAGAGGTCCAGGTTCCTGTCAAAGCGGCCCACATCCACCTTCACCACCACGAATTCGCGGGCCATCAGCTCGGCGTTGTTCGGGGCCTTCAATGCGGTGTCCAGCGCCCGGCAATCCTCGCACCAGTTGGCGCCGAAGATGATCAGCACCGGCCGCTTGCCCGACTGCGCGGCGATCAGTGCCTGCTGCACGTCGGCGCGCGCGTTGGCCGCTTCGTTGTAGGGCAACGGGGCGGCCCAGGCTGATGAGGCCAGGGCTGCGACGGAGATCAGGGTCAACAGGAACTTGTTCATGGGCGTCGCAATTGGACCAACCGGCCATCGGTGAAGGTGCCTTGCAAGGTCTTGTCGTCGACCTTCTTGAATGTCATCGTCCAGTTCCTGCAGCCTGTCAACACACTGGCGCGGTCGACCTCGAACACCAGTTCTTCAGCCGTGGCCGACTTGACAACGATCGGTGCCTCCCGGCCTACGCAGGGGTTCTTTTTCGACTGCGTGGCCACGCGCCAACTGCCGCCATCGCCCTGAACCACCACGGTGCCTTCCAGATCGCTGGTCCGGCTGCCGTCGAACTCCAGGGCCCAGGTGCCGTTCCAGGGGTGTGGCGCTTGCGCGGCCGCCGTCAGCGGCAGGCCGATGGCAATGGCCAGGAAGCAGATCCAATGCGGTTGCATGCAGGCTCCTTCGTTGGAAGGCCCAGCCCAAGAGAGACTCGGACCCGAGCTCAGGCAGGCCGCCGAGACGATAGCATGATGCCGTCCACGATCAGGCCAAAGGCCACACCGTGGTACCAGCGTGGCGCCTCGCCCAGCATGGCGGCAGACATCAGGGCGGCGAACACCGGAGTCAGGTTGCCGAAGAACGCGGCGACTGCCGGCCCCACGGTGGAAACGCCCAGACCCCAGCAGCGGTAGGCGATCAACGAGGGCCCGATGGCCACGTAAAGCAGCAGCACCGGCACCCACGGCGTCCAGTGCCATCGCGCATCGTCCGCCAGGGCCCATTCCAGGCCTGCACCGGCGCCGGACCAGAACAGGCCGAAGACCACCTGCACCAGCAGGAAGCCGGCCCAGTCCCAGTCCGGCCGCTCGGGTGAGCGCATCGACGCGGGTGGCCGAGCCAGCATCCAGCTGTAGAGTGCCCAGGCGGCAATGGCCAGCAGCATCAACAGGTCGCCCGGCACGAAGTGCAGCTGGGTCAGCCGTGCCGGCTCGCCGCGTGCGATGACCAGGGCCACGCCAACCAGCGACAGCAGCGCGCCGACGATCTCGCGTCGCGAGGGGTGCACGCCGTACAGCAGGGCCCCGAAGCCCAGCATCCAGACCGGCGAGCTGGCGGCGATCAGGGTCACGTTCAGCGGCGTCGAGCTGTGAAGCGCCAGGTATTGCAGCGCGTTGTAGGTGCCCATGCCCAGCAGGCCGAGCAAGGCCAGGTGCGGCCAGCGCGCCAGGATGGCGGCGCGGTCGCGCAGGGCGGCCCGGCCCAGCGGCCACAGCAGCAGGAAGGCCAGCACCCAGCGCGAGAAGTTCAGTGCCACCGGTGGCACCGTGCCCACCGCCAGCCGGCCGACCACCGCGTTGCCGGCCCACATCAACGGGGGCAGGGTCAGCAGCAGGGCGATGCGCGGGGTCAGGGCGTGGGGCTTCATGGGGCGGCGCAGCGTGCAGGCGCAAAGGCTGGCACGATACCGGAGACACTGAACCCCGATGGAAGGACCCCCAGATGACCCTGCTTAGCCGCGCAATCCAGATCACCGCGTTTGGCGGCCCCGACAACATGCAACTGGTCGACACCGAGGTGGGCCAGCCCGGGCCGGGTGAGAT
>CAYJEC010000032.1:0-14192 GCA_964369025.1 uncultured Ideonella sp.
GTTTTTTGGCTTCGGCTTCGGCGCCTTCCTTCATCTTCACGAAGAAGGGGTTGGTCTCGGTCTTGGTGATCAGGCCGATCACCACCTCACCGGCGGCATGGGCTCCCCCTGCCAGCAGGCAGACGGCGGCCAGTACGGTGGCGCGCAGGGCGGTGGGTGCAAGGCGTTGGGTCATTTGATGTCTCCTGGATGGATCTGAGGTGAGAGTGAGCGCCAACATATTTGTCTCGGGTCGCGGCGATGCGCGCCGCAGCTCGGGCTGGCACGGGATGAATTGTGCGACCCCGAAGTTAATAAATCAAGTGGATTGATTAATGGAAAACCCCGAGTCGGAGGGTCCGCCAGTCGCGGCATGCTTCGGCTCCTGAACAGGCTAGGCGGGGCGCCGACAACGCCCACCCTGCCCACCCCGTCAATGTCCTGATGTCCTGGAGAGACCCATGTTTGTCGTTTGTGGCGAAGCCCTTTTCGATGTGTTCGCGGCGGGCCACACGCCCACTGGCATCGCGCTGGACGCACGCATCGGGGGCTCGCCCTTCAACGTGGCGCTCGGCCTGGCTCGGCTGCAGCAGCCGGTGAGCTTCCTCGGCGGCGTGTCGCGCGGTTTTCTGGGCGAGCGCCTCATGGACTCGCTGCGTGCCGAAGGCATCGGCACGGGTTGTGTCCAGCTGAGCGACGCGCCCACCACCCTGAGCCTGGTGGGCCTCAACGCCCAGGGTGTGCCGTCCTACAGCTTCTATGGCGAGGGCTGTGCCGACCGGCTCGTGACCGAGTCGGCGCTCGACAGCCTGCCGGCAGGGACCCGGGCCATCCACTTCGGCTCTTACGCGATGGTGGTCGAGCCGGTCGCCAGCGCGCAGCGCGCCATCGCCGAGCGCGAACACCACCACTGTGTGATCGCCTACGACCCCAACGTGCGGGCCAATGTGGAGCCCGACCTCGCCCGCTGGCGCGACACGCTGGACTGGATGTCCGCGCGCACGCACCTGCTGAAGGTGAGCGACGAGGACCTGCAGCGCCTGTACCCCGGAGTGCCTCACGCCGATCTGGCGGCACGCTGGCGGGCGCGCGGCGTGGTGGCGGTGGTCGTCACCCAAGGCGGCGAGGGTGCCCGGGCCTACGTTGGCACAGGCCCCGGGTTGGCCATCGAGCCGGTGAAAACCACGGTGGTGGACACGGTCGGGGCCGGCGACACCTTCCAGGCCGCGATGCTCGCCGCGCTGGCCGAGCGCGACGCGCTCAGCCCGGACGCCCTGCGCGTGTTGCCCGACGAGTTCTGGGCCGAAGTTCTTGGTTTCGCGGCCCGCGCTGCCGCCATCACCTGCGGGCGGCGCGGCGCAGATCTGCCACGGCGTGCCGATCTTCCCTGAATGGCCCCGGCACGCCACCTGCCTGAGAGCGAGCTCAGGCGAGTTCGTCGCGCGCACGCAGGGTGCGGGCCAGGGTATTGCGCAATCGCCCCGAGTCGATGGGCTTGGTGACGAAGTCATTCATGCCGGCAGCCAGGGCCTGATCGCGCTCCGAGACCAGCGCTGCCGCGGTCAGCGCGACGATGGGCAGGTCACGTCCTGAGTAGGTTCGCCGCAGGATACGGGTGGCCTCGTGGCCGCTCATCCCCGGCATCTGAACATCCATCAGCACCAGGTCGAAAGGCCGGCCGGTGGCATAGGCCCGGTGCACGGCCTCGATGGCCTGAGCGCCATCGCCCGACTGCGACACATCCACACCCCACTGCTCCAGCATCGCCACCCCGATCATCATGTTGACCGCGTTGTCCTCGACGAGCAGCACACGCGTGCCGGCGATCGGGTCGATGCCGAAACCGCTGGAGCCAGTGTCCAGTGGATCGACCTCGGAGGGAGGCAAAGGCACCTCAGCCCAGAAGCAACTCCCCTGGCCGGGCACGCTGACCACGCCGACCTGCCCGCCCATCAGCTCGGCGAGTTGGCGACAGATCGACAAGCCGAGGCCGGTGCCCCCGACTCGCCGCGTGGTTGACACGTCAGCCTGGCTGAAGGGGCGAAAGAGCAGGGCCTGCAGTGCTTCATCGATGCCCGGTCCGGTGTCGATCAGATCGAAGCGAACCAGGTGCCCGGAGGTCTGATGAACCGACAGCCGCAGGCTGCCGCTGTCGGTGAACTTCAGTGCGTTGTTGAGGTAGTTGCTGAGAATCTGCCGCAGCCGGACCGGGTCTCCAACCACGACAGCCGGCAACCCGGCGTCGATGACCAGATCCATCCCCAGGCCCTTGGTGTCGGCCAGTGAGCCGTAGGCCTGGTGTAGCGAAGCCAGCAGCTCGCGGAGATTGAATGGCATGCTGTCAAGGTGCATCTTGCCTGCCTCGATCTTGGACAGGTCGAGGATGTCAGTCAGGATGCCCGACAAGGTCTCCGCGCTGTCGCTGATCTGCTCGATGTACTGGCGCCGGCGGGACTCGTCCACGCCTGGTTGGCGTGCGAGCCGCGCCAGCCCCAGCAGGGCATTCAACGGCGTGCGGATTTCGTGGCTGGTGTTCGCCAGGAAAGCGCTCTTGGCGCGGCTGGCGGCTTCGGCGTCGTCGCGGGCCTTGGCCAAGGCCTGTTCGACCAGTCGCCGGTCGGTGATGTCCTCCAGCAGCCACAAGGTGCCACCGCGGCCAGGTTCGGTGGGCGAGAGCGCCTTGGCCAGGATGCGGCACATGAAGACCGAGCCGTCGCGCCGGGTCATTTGCCGTTCGACCTCGATCTGCTCGCCACGCGCGAGCGCCGGCCCCAGATCCCTGCCCACGGCCAGGTGCTCCGCCGCCGAGGCCCAGACCACACTGCCGTGATGGCCCACCACCAGGCCCGGTGGCCAGCCGAACATCGACTCGAAGCGCGGGTTCACCAACACGAAATGCTGGTCCCGGGTGAGCGCGATGCCCATCAAGGCGTTGTCCAGGATGGCCTCGCGTTCGAGCCTGGATTGTTCGCTGGCGGTCACGTCGCGCGAGGCGATCACCAGGTAGGCGCGGCCATCCATGTCGAACTGGGCTGCCGACATCAGCATCAGCACCTGGCGGCCGTCCCGGGCCCGGAAGGTCGCCGGCAGGTTCTGCGCACTGCCATGCTCGCGGATCGCGCTCACGAGCTTCCGGCGATCCTCGTCGTTGACCCAGATGCCGATATCGGTCGCGGTGCGTCCGATCACTTCCTCGGATTGGTACCCAGTGATGCGAACGAAGCTCGGGTTGACCATCGCGTAGCGGCCGGTGGCAAGCTCGGTCAGCGTGATCGCGTCCGGGCTCGTCGACACCAGATGCGACAGCAAGGCCTCGGAGCGCAACACCGCTTCCTCTGCCAGCCGGCGCTCGGTCTCGTCGGTGTAGATCGAAAGAATCGCCCGGCCGTCTTCCACCTCCACCGGAGCGCTGCTGACCAGCACCACCAGCACCCCGCCGCGTCGCGGCGTGAGCCGGTATTCGTGTGCCGGCAGCGTCTGCCCCAGCGGCATCGCGTCCACCAGATCCAGCCGAGCCTGGGCCCGCTCGCGGTCCGGGCCGTCGGCATAGGAGTTCAGCAGGCTGCTGCCCAGCATCGTATGCAGGTCGTCGTAGCCGAAGAGCGCCACAGCAGCCGGGTTGGCGTCGAGCACGATGCCCTGGCGGTGCAGCACCAGTGGCGAGGGTATGCGGCGAAACAACTCGTGAAAGCGGGTCTCCACGGCGCGTTGGGCATCGAGGGCGTTGACCTCGGTGTCGCGGTCACGAAGCAGGGCCCAGTGCCCGACGACCCGGCCGGCGGCATCACGCCGAGGCAACCCGCACAGGCTGAGGTGGCGCCGGCCACCCTGGCTGTCGTGCCAGACCAGGCTCAACTCGGGCCAGGCCGCCAGCGCCGTCACGGCCTGGCGCAGGCGGGCCAGGTCGTCGGACTCCAGGCGCAACTGGGGCAGATCCCAGATGGGCCGGCCAGGCACCGGCGGCGACTCGCCGAACAACGGCACACCAGCCCGCACCGACGTGCGGAGCACGCGGCCGTCCAGATCGAGTTCGATGTGGGCATGGGCGGCCAGGCCCAGCAACTGCGCCATCTGGCGCTGCACCGCGCCAGACTCGTCATGCCGTCGCGCCAGCGCACCCCACAGTGGCACGGCGATCAGGGCAATGGCCAGCAGGGTGGCCAGGGCGATTGCGCCAACGCGTGCCGCCATGGGCCAGGCCGCAGGCAGCGCCACGGCCAGAGCCGCCACACTGGCGGCGGCCAAGGTGGCGCGCAGGGCCCAGCGCCAGTGAGTGGTCAACCCAATGTGCGCCTGAGGTTCGGTGCCAGCCACTGCGAGCGTTGCCTGAAAGAGCCGTGTCAAACCGCAGTGTCGCCCGAAACTCCTCAGCCGGTGGCGCTGGTTTCCGACGGAATGTAACGCGGGCTTGCTCAGGCCCGGGCGGCCTCGAGCTCGCGGCGCGTGGCCTCGGCTGCTGCACGGGCCATGCTGGCGAAATCCTCGCCGTTCCCGGCGTACAGCACGGCCCGAGAAGAGTTGACGATGATCGGCGCGTCGACACGCCAGGCGGCACGCACCGTGGCGGCGGCGTCGCCGCCTTGCGCGCCGACCCCCGGGATCAGCAGCGGGAGCGTCGGAGCCAGCTCGCGCACACGAGCCAGCTCGGCAGGAAAGGTGGCGCCCACCACGAGGCCCAGGCGGCCGTCGCGGTTCCAGGCGCCGGCAGCCAGCCTGGCCACGTGCTCGTAGAGGAGGTCGCCACTGGCCAGGGTCTGGGCCTGCAGGTCACTGCCACCGGCGTTGGAGGTGCGGCACAGGAGGATCAGGCCCTTGCCGTCGTACTTCAGATAGGGTTCGATCGAATCGAAACCCATGAACGGCGACAGCGTCAGGGCGTCCGCCTGGTACCGCTCGAAAGCCTCGCGGGCATACTGCTCGGCGGTCGAGCCGATATCGCCGCGCTTGGCGTCCAGGATCACCGGAACCTCGGGTGCCACACGGCGGATGTAGGCCATCAGCCTCTCGAGCTGGTCTTCTGCCCGGTGAGCGGCAAAGTAGGCGATCTGCGGCTTGAAGGCGCACACCAGATCTTTGGTGGCATCGACGATGCGGGCGCAGAAATCGAAGATGCGGGCCGGATCGCCCTTCCAGCCGGCGGGAAAGCGGGCCGGGTCCGGATCCAGGCCCACGCACAGCATCGAGCGGTGGCGCAGCGTCGCCTGGGCCAGCAAGTGAGGGAAGCGCATGCCGCGATTCTAGGGGACCGGTTTGCTGCGGCGGCCTGCCGCACCCGGCCCACACTGGTGCAGCTTATCGCCGCGATCCCATTTATCGCAACGACGCAACGACGCAACGAACACAGACCGTGCTTCATTTCCCGGCAGCAGGCAAGCAAACACGGCCGCCCCTGGCAGCGCGAGTTCCTCTTCGATCACCATCCTGCCGTGCGACGACTACCCACTCGCTGTAAACTTCCGAACACCAACCTGCTTCGATCGTCGCTCTGCCATTTGTCTTAAGTTCTCAAATGGGCATACGATGGCGGGTTTTCGCCGAACCCTGTGAAGCTGCGCAACGACATGGTCGACACTCACCCTGCTTCGTACTCCACTTACTTCGACGATCTTCTTTCGCATGATCGCTCGGCCCGCTTGATTGCAGCGCGCGTCCGGAGTGCGTTGCCCCGGATCTATTCTCTGTTGGCTGGGCGATAGCGCCGAACCTGGCGTAGCACCTGACGTCGGCCGTAGGATCAATTTTGCGCCAGTGACCTGACCCTAACGATAAAATGGAGCCCCTGTTATGAGACTATCCATTCTCGGAACTGTGTTGTGCCTTACCTGCGTTGGCTGTGCCACAACGGGAGTTGCTCAGTATCAGGCGCCAGACGGGACCGCGACGAAGACGGTCAAGTGCAACACAGATTCCGCAAAGTGCTTCGCGGCTGCATCCCAAAGTTGTCCAGGTGACGGAACATATCGGGTTATTGGCAGTGCAAGTCGCGCCGGGGGTCTTCTGGCAGACCTGATGCCTGGCCCGGTCACTTGGTACTACATGACATACATCTGCGGTCCCTCAGATGGCCGAATGCCTGATTTCGCGTTCACCGGTCAGCAGTACGTGCCACCGCCGGCTCCCATAAAAGTTGAACTTATCCGTAAATAGTAAAGTTTTGTCCCGAGCCGCAATTCACGCGGCAATCGGATGAAGGCATGGGAAACAGGTAGGCGAGTTGAGTCGTTGGTAGTCTTGTCGTCCGGCTTCCTATTTCATGAGACTGCAGATTGATGTCCCACACCACCCGTCTTGGCGCATCGACACCGTTGCCCGAAGGTGGGAATTCCGATTGCATTCCGAACGGATGCCCCACGGCAATGTAGCCCTCGCCACATCAACCGCTTCGTATGCGTGCCACGCTCAGCGCCACCTTCGCCGGCACCGGAAGGCTAATCCATGCCGACGAGAACTTCGGCCGCCTTCAGACTTGGGCGGAATGCCCAGGCCCCGAGGCGTTGGGCTCCGCGACCTTTTTCGCGGAAGTTCAACAGTCGATCGAGCAAGCACGACCTGTTGCGGACCCCGTAGTACGAGTCCTGCGCGGACGCCTTCCCCCGTTTTCCTCAACTACGCCAACCTCCGACGAAATGGGGCCACCGCCACTACCTGCAGCCGCAACGGCTGGCCGGTACAACGCGGGCGGCCAAGCCGTGCTCTATTGCGCTACGAGCGAAGAAGGCGTCCGCAGAGAACTTCGAGACCGAGGCAATGAACTCTGGGGCCAGCAATTCGCCATTCCCACGAGTCATGTCAGGATCGCGGACTTCCGAGTGTCGGCACACCCAGAGCGGCACCTCCTAAACAATCTCTTCTGGTTCACAGAGCTCGCTGGAGCAGACGGCTATCCCGCACAGGTCTTCAGTCAATATGTTGCTGGTATGGTGGCTACCCGGTTTCAGGCGATGCTTGTGCCTGGCGTGCGGGGCAGCGTAGGCGAACGGTATGAGAACCTGATCGTATTTGAACCAGTGACCCGGTGGCGAGACTGGCTGGAGCCAACTAAGCCGTACCGGCTGTGAGAGCGCCTCTCAATGAGCTCCCGTACGTGATTCGTTGGCATTGCGTTTTCAGGCCGCTTGCGGCGTGGTGACGGTGTGACCTGCCCTGTTTCTTCTGAATCTACTGTAGGACATTCGGCTTCAGAGGCGCACCTAAGTTCAACTCGGGCAGTTGTCATAGCGGCAACGTCACCATCAAGTTGGATTAGCTGCTCGAGCCGAAAGCCATCCCAGCTCGAGCCTGCTCCTGCTCGTTTTGCGTCAAGCACGGTGGCGTTTGGGCTTCCTGTCCCCCGGGCTCCCTCACGGTCGAAGTCAAGGCGCCGGCGGATGGCTCACGCTTTTCGTTCGGCACCAGGACGGCCGGGTTTCATGTCTTCACGGGCTGCGGCGCGGGGCCTGTCGTCACGAGCACGATTGCCGGCCACATCTATGCAGCCGGCAGCGTAAATGCATTCGAGAACGTCGACGCCGCCCTCCTTCAATCTGGATCTGTATCGTTCGACGGAGAGGGTCAGGCGGATCGCCAGGCGCTGGCGCAACAGGATCAGCCACGTCGAGGTCCGCGAAGCCGAGCCCCACCGGTATACCTGACTCGCCGTTGAGTCAACGGCCATGGGTGTTTGCTTCTCCCAAGGCTGAGTTACCAGCCATGGAGGGCGGGCTGTCGTGATCGCGGGCGCCACCGTTTTGTAACAGTGCTGAGCTACTGTCTGGCTCGAGCCGGCGTTTGGTTAAGTGAAGTCAAGGCGCGCCGATGCCGCCATGACGCTCTTCGACCAAAACTCCTTGTAGCCATGCGAAACCCTTTGCACGACCGATTCCCGGAACGCTTTCCCCCACTGCTTGTGCTGGGCGCGTCGGTGTTGGCTGCGGTGCTGTTGATCAGCGCCTGCATCGCCATGCTCGGGCCGGACGTCGAACTCGCCGTGCAGCGGCCCCTTCCGGTGGCCGTGGCCCAGGCTCGCTGAGCAGCGGCGGCCGATCAGGCGATGCGCTTGGCCAGCGACGCGGCCAGGCCGGTGTAGCTGGACGGGGTCATGGCCAGCAGGCGCTCCCGCTCGGCAGGCGGCAGCGTCAGCTTCGGGTCGTTGATGAAGCCCTGCATCAGCTCGCGCGTCATTGGCTTGCCACGGGTGAAGGCCTTGAGTTGCTCGTAAGGCTGCGGCACGCCGTGGCGGCGCATGACGGTCTGGATGGCCTCGGCCAGCACCTCCCAGGCGTTGTCCAGGTCGGCGGCCAGCGCGGCGGTGTTCAGCTCCAGCTTGTCCAGGCCCCGGGCCAGCGAGTCGTAGCCCAGCACCGCGTAGCCCAGCGCCACGCCCATGTTGCGCAGCACCGTGGAATCGGTGAGGTCACGCTGCCAGCGGCTGACCGGCAACTTCTGCGACAGGTGGGTCAGCAGCGCGTTGGCCAGGCCGAAGTTGCCCTCGGCGTTCTCGAAATCGATCGGGTTGACCTTGTGCGGCATGGCCGACGAGCCGACCTCGCCGTCCTTCAGCTTCTGCTTGAAGTAGCCCAACGAGATATAGCCCCAGACATCGCGCGACCAGTCGATCAGGATGGTGTTGGCGCGGGTCATCGCGTCGAACAACTCGGCCATGTAGTCGTGTGGCTCGATCTGGATCGTGTAGGGGTTGAAGGCCAGGCCGAGGCGATGTTCCACCACCTGTCGCGAGAAGGCTTCCCAGTCGGTTCCGGGGTAGGCCACCGAGTGCGCGTTGTAGTTGCCCACCGCGCCGTTCATCTTCGCCAGCAGCCTGACCTCGGCGATGCGGGCGCGGGCGCCGTGCAGGCGGGCCACCACGTTGGCGATCTCCTTGCCCACGGTGGTGGGGCTGGCTGTCTGGCCGTGGGTGCGCGAGAGCATGGCCACCTCGGCGTGGCGGTGTGCCATCTCCGACAGCTTGGCGATCAGCTTGTCCAGGCCCGGCAGCACCACCTCGGTGCGGGCGGCCTTGAGCATCAGCGCGTGGCTGGTGTTGTTGATGTCTTCGCTGGTGCAGGCGAAGTGCACGAACTCGGAGGCAGCCTTCAACTCCGGCGAGTTCTCCAGGCGAGACTTCAGCCAATATTCCACCGCTTTCACATCGTGGTTGGTGGTCTTCTCGATGTCCTTGATGGCCGACGCATCGGCCTCAGAAAAGCGCACCACCAGGCCACGCAGCAGGCCGCGCGCGGCTTCGGAGAATGGCGCGAAGCCCTCCAGGCCGGCATCCGACAAGGCGATGAACCACTCCACCTCCACCTGCACCCGGCGGTGCATCAGGCCGAACTCCGACAGCAGCGGGCGCAGGGCCTGCACCTTGGCGGCGTACCGGCCATCGAGCGGAGAAAGGGCCATGAGGGTCGAGAGGGGGGTGGACAAGGCCAGTCTCCGGCAGATCAAACAGGGCATGGCCCGCACATTGCATGTGGGCGCGGCAGGGAGGCGGCATTTTAAGGCTTGGGGGGGTGTTGCGCCCCCACCGCTCGCCCGCTGGGGTGCTTCGATAGAATCGACCGTCAGGGAACACCAAACACACGCATGAAACTGATCGGCTCTTACACCAGCCCCTATGTCCGCAAGGTTCGTATCGTGCTGGCCGAGAAAAAGCTCGACTACCAGTTCTCGCTGGAAGACGTGTGGGGCAGCGAGGCCATCATCGCCTCCAACCCGCTCGGCAAAGTACCTTGCCTGGTGATGGAGGGTGCCGAGGCGGTGTTCGACTCGCGCGTCATCGTCGAGTATGTGGACACGCTGTCGCCGGTGGGCAAGCTGATCCCCGCCAGCGGCCGCGAGCGCGTCGAGGTGCGCACCTGGGAAGCCCTGGCCGACGGCCTGCTGGACGCCAGCATCCTGGCCCGAATGGAACAGCACTGGACGGGCCGCACCGACCAGCAGCGCAGCCAGGCCTGGGTCGACCGGCAAATGGTGCGCGTGCACGCCGCGCTGCAGGCCATGGCCCGCGGCCTGGGCGACAAACCGCACTGTGCCGGCATCCACTTCACGTTGGCCGACATCGCAGTCGGCTGTGCGCTGGGCTACCTCGACTTCCGCTACCCGCAGATCGACTGGCGGGCCGACTCGCCGAATCTCGCCAAGCTCTACGACAAGCTGGCGGCGCGGCAGAGCTTCATCGACACGGCGCCACCGGCCGCCTGAAGGCCTTGGGCGATGGCAGCGCGCGCCATCGTGCCTGTCCTGCTGGCCGTGGGGGCGCTCATCTCCCCTCCCGCAGGCGCCGAACCAGCGCTCGTGATCATCGTCCGACACGCCGAGCGTGCCAGCGAACCAGCCGCTGACCCGGCGTTGACACCTGCTGGCGAGCGCCGTGCCGAGGCACTGGCCACGGCTTTGGCCGATGCCCGCATCGGCACCATCCTCACCACCACCTACCGCCGAACGCGCGACACGGCGCGCCCACTGGCCACGCGCCTGGGTATCGAGCCGCAGGCCGTGGCCGTCCGGTCCGGTGGCCCCGACACGCACATCCAGGACGTGGTGGCCGCTGTTCGTCGGGCCTCGGGCAACGTGCTCGTCGTGGGCCACAGCAACACCGTGACTGCCATCGTCGCGGCATTGGGTGGCCCGGCCTGGCCGCCGCTGTGCGACACCAGTTTCGGGCAGGCCTTCGCCGTGCAGCCGAACGGCGCACAGACCGCCGTGCTGCGCCTGCGCTATGGCGAGCCGGACGCAGCGCCCGGCGCGGGCTGTCTCTGAGCGGCGCCTCCGTCCTGCTGGCAGAGGTCTTCGATGCCCCAGGCGTTCACGCCCGCTCGGTCGTCGGGGTCAGGTCACTGCGTAACAGCCTGCCGCTCACGCTGAAGGCGGCCATCTGTCTTCGGCGCGGACGAGGGCACGTCCGCCGATGGCGTGAACGAACCCGCGCGCGCCATCCCCCAATAGACGCTGTACACCGCATGCGGCCACGGGGCGTCGCCGCGCTCGGCGGCCAGCAGCGCGCCAGGCTCGACAAAACTGAGGTGGTTGGCCAGCAGCCGCACCTGGTCGCCGGCGATGCGGCGCACGATGTGGTTGGCGGTGATCTCGTTGGGGTGCCTCAGGCCGGCGGCCTGCACCAACTCTTGCAGCGCGTGCATGGTGTTCTGGTGGAAGCGGTGGACCCGCTCGGTCTTGTCGCCCACCACCAGCGCGCGCTGGCGGCGAGGGTCCTGCGTGGTGACGCCGGTGGGGCATTCGCCGGTGTGGCAGTGCTGGGCCTGGATGCAGCCCAGCGCGAACATGAAGCCGCGTGCCGAGTTGCACCAGTCTGCGCCCAACGCCATCGCGCGGGCGATGTCGAACGCACTGACGATGCGGCCGGCGGCGCCGATGCGGATCTTGTCGCGCAGGTTCAGCCCGACCAGGGTGTTGTGCACCAGCAGCAGGCCCTCCTGCATCGGTGCACCGACATGGTCGGTGAACTCCAGCGGCGCGGCGCCTGTGCCGCCCTCGGCGCCGTCCACCACGATGAAATCCGGCGTGATGCCGGTCTCGACCATGGCCTTGGCCAGTGCGAACCACTCCCACGGGTGACCGATGCAGAACTTGAAGCCGGTGGGCTTGCCGCCGGACAAGCTGCGCAGGCGCTCGATGAAGGCCAGCATCTCGATGGGTGTGCTGAAGGCGCTGTGGGCAGCGGGCGAGACGCAGTCTGTGCCCACCGGCACGCCGCGCGCGGCGGCGATCTCGGGCGTGACCTTGGGGCCGGGCAGCACGCCGCCATGGCCGGGCTTGGCGCCCTGGCTGAGCTTCAGTTCGATCAGCTTGACCTGCGGCGTGGTGGCGTTGGCGGTGAAGCGCTCCTCGCTGAAGCTGCCATCGTCGTTGCGGCAGCCGAAATAGCCCGAGCCGATTTCCCAGCACAGATCGCCGCCGTTCTCGCGGTGGTAGCGGCTGATCGAGCCCTCGCCGGTGTCGTGCATGAAGCCGCCGAGTCTGGCGCCGGCGTTCAGAGCCAGGATGGCATTGGCGCTCAGCGCACCGAAGCTCATTGCCGAGATGTTGAACACGCTGGCGCTGTAGGGCTGGGCACGCCCCGCGCCGATCGTGATGCGGAAGTCATGTCCGGGCAGGGTGGTGGGCTGCAGCGAGTGGTTGATCCATTCGTAGCCTTCCTCGTGCACATCCAACTGGGTGCCGAAGGGGCGCTTGTCCGAGTCGCCCTTGGCGCGCTGGTAGACCAGGCTGCGTTGCTGGCGAGAGAAGGGCGCGGCCTCGTTGTCGCTCTCGATGAAGTACTGGCGGATTTCAGGGCGGATGAACTCCAGCAGGTAACGCAGGTGGCCGATCACCGGGTAGTTGCGCAGCACCGCTCGCCGCGCCTGGCGCAGATCCCGCAGGCCGAGCGCCACGCCGGCGGCGCCCAGCAGGGCGAGGACGCCGCCGCGGTCAAAGGCGATCCAGGTGAAGCCACCCAGCAGCATCGCCACGGCACAGCTGAACAGCACCAGGTAGCGGATGGGCACGTGGCGGTTCAGCGCGTTCAACCAGGCGGGCATGGGCGTGTCTCCTCGGGCGCAAGGGTGCGCTGCGCGGATGCTACGAGGCATTTTTGGCTGGGTTGGCCGTGAAGTGGCCCGCAAAGCCAGGCCAGTTCACTGAAGATCGCCGCAAAATGGCGCGCTTCGGCGGGAACCTGCGGCGCCCGGCCGCCTCCCACACCGGTACCTGCACACCCCGAGACCCCATGCAACGACGCCTCTTCGCCCTGACCGCATCCGCCGCCTTGCTGGTTCTGGCCGGCTGCCAACGCGCCGCGGAACCCGCCGCACCGGCCGCGGCCCCCGCCGGCCCGGCCGATGTGCCGGCGGCCACCAACCCCGCAGCGGCCCAGGCGCGGGATGCCTACACCTTGGCCGCCACCGGCAAAGGGTTCTCGACCGGGCCCATCATGTCGGCGCACACGGTCTACGTGTTCTTCGACACCACCTGCCCGCACTGCGCCCATCTGTGGGCCAGTGCCAAGGAGGTGGGCGGCAAGCTGAAGATCGTCTGGATGCCCATCGGGCTGCTGCGCCCGCAGTCGCTGCCGCAGGGGGCCACCATCCTCTCGGCTGCCGACCCGGCCGCTGCGATGGCCGAGAACGAGGCCAGCGTGCTGGCCCATGGCAACGGCATCACGGCCGCCGGTTCGCTGGACGATGCGGTGGTGGCCCAGGTGAAGGCCAACACCGAGTTGTTCCGCCAACTCAACTCGGACAGCGTTCCGCTGATCGTCTACCGCAACAGCCAGACCGGCCAGGTGGGCCAATACGCGGGGGCGGTGGACGCCGCCAAGCTGATGGAGTTCGCCGGCCTGTGAACCAACTCATCAACATGATCGTGCGCCGCCTGATTGCGGCGGTGATGCGCCACTTCATGCGCGGCGGGGCAACCGGGTCGCCCGGAATGCGCCGGCCCAAAGGGCCTAAGCGGCCGCGCTGATCACGCCGCCGCCCAGGCAGACGTCGCCGTCGTAGAGAACGGCGGACTGGCCCGGTGTGGCCGCCCATTGCGGCGCGGCGCTGAAGTCCAGCTGGAATCCTGTCTCCCTGGCTGAGGCGAGCACGCAGGCCGAATCGGCCTGTCGGTAGCGCGTCTTGGCAGCCAACGCGCCCAGCGGCGGCGGGTGGCCGGCGACCCAGCTCGGGTCAGCCACGGTCACCTGCGTGGACAGCAGCCACGGGTGCTCGTGCCCCTGCACCACGATCAGCGTGTTGGCGCCCAGATCCTTGCGCGCCACGTACCAGGGGGCGTGGTCGCCACCACCGCGCCGTGCCTTCTTGTCCTTCACCCCACCGATGCCAATGCCTTGCCGCTGGCCCAGCGTGTAGAAACTCAGGCCCACGTGCTCACCCAGGGTGCGGCCGCGGTCGTCCTGGATCGGCCCGGGTTCGTGGCTCAGGTAGCGGTTGAGGAACTCGCGGAAAGGGCGCTCGCCGATGAAGCAGATGCCGGTCGAATCCTTCTTCTTCGCGTTCGGCAGGCCGATCTCGGCGGCGATGCGCCGCACCTCGGTCTTGGGCAGCTCGCCGACCGGAAACAGCGTGTTCCTCAACTGGGCCTGGTTCAGGCGGTGCAGGAAGTAGCTCTGGTCCTTGGACGGGTCCAGGCCCTTGAGCAGTTCATGCCGTCCCGTCGCCCCGTTCAGCCGCACGCGGGCATAGTGGCCGGTGGCGATTTTTTCGGCGCCCAGGCGCATCGCGTGGTCC
>CAYJEC010000033.1:0-14056 GCA_964369025.1 uncultured Ideonella sp.
CGCCGACGGTGGCAAAGCCGGTGAAGGCGGTCCACAGCACCGTGGCGGAGACACCCAGGCGCTCCAGCGCCAGCAGCAGCGCGCTGCCCATGATGAGCCAGCGGATCAGCCCGGTCAGGGGCGCCAGCAACTTGCTGGGCAGCTGGTAGCGGGCGCTGGCGCGGCGCACCAGCCGGCGCAGCAGGTACTGCAGCACCCAGGCGGCCAGCAGGATCAGCAGGATCTGCAGGCTGGGGACGATGAAGTCCAGCCAGTCCTGCACCCAGTCGGGCAGGCGGGATTTGAACTGCTGCAGGCGCGGCACCATGCCGGTCGTCGGTAGCGGCCCGCTCACTCGCGCCGCAGGGCGGGGAACAGGATCACGTCGCGGATGCTGGGGCTGTCGGTCAGCAGCATCATCAGGCGGTCGATGCCGATGCCGCAACCGCCGGTGGGCGGCATGCCGTACTCCAGCGCACGGATGAAGTCGGCGTCGTAGAACATCGCCTCCTCGTCGCCGGCATCCTTGTTGGCCACCTGGGCCTGAAAGCGCGCAGCCTGGTCCTCGGCATCGTTCAGTTCCGAGAACCCGTTGGCGTACTCCCGTCCGGTGATGAACAGCTCGAAGCGCTCGGTGATCGACGGGTTGCTGTCCGAGGCGCGGGCCAGCGGGCTCACCTCGACGGGGTAGTCGATGATGAATGTCGGTTGCCAAAGCTTTTCTTCCACCGCCGCCTCGAACAGCCCGAACTGCAGTTCAGCCAGCGTCCAGTGCGCCGGCGGTTCCTCGCCCAGCGACTTCAGCTTCGCATGCAATGCGGCGGCGTCGGTCGACTCGGCCTCGGTCACCCCCGCATGCACCACCAGCGATTCGCGCACCGACAGGCGGGTGAAGGGCTGGTCCAGCGCCACCGGCTTGCCGGCATAAGTCACCGCGGCCGAGCCGGTGGCCGAGCGCGCAGCGTGGCGCAGCACGGCCTCGGTGAAGTCCATCAGGTCGTGGTGGTTCCAGTAGGCCGCATAGAACTCCATCATCGTGAATTCGGGGTTGTGCCGAACCGAGATGCCTTCGTTGCGGAAGTTGCGGTTGATCTCGAACACCCGTTCGAAGCCGCCCACGATCAGGCGCTTCAGGTAGAGCTCGGGCGCGATGCGCAGGTACATCTCCTGGTCCAGCGCGTTGTGGTGGGTGACGAAGGGCTTGGCATTCGCGCCGCCAGGGATCGGGTGCAGCATCGGCGTCTCGACCTCCAGAAAGGCGTGCTCGACCATGAAGCTGCGGATCGAACTGACCGCCTTGCTGCGGGCGACGAAGCGGGCGCGGGCAGCGTCGTCGGTGATCAGATCCACATAGCGCTGGCGGTACTTCTGCTCCTGGTCGGCCATGCCGTGGAACTTGTCCGGCAGCGGGCGCAGGCTCTTGGTGAGCAGGCGCACGCTGGTGGCCTTGACCGACAGCTCACCGGTCTTGGTGCGGAAGAGGGTGCCTTCGCAGGCCAGGATGTCGCCCAGATCCCAGTGCTTGAAGGCGGCGAGCACCTCGGGCCCGACCGCGTCCTGTGTCACGTAGAGCTGGATGCGGCCGGAGCTGTCCTGCAGCGTGGCAAAGCAGGCCTTTCCCATGACCCGCTTGAGCATCATGCGGCCGGCCACGGCGACCTTCACGCCCTGCGGCTCCAACTCCTCGTTGGGCACCTGCCCGTGCCGGTGGTGCAGGTCGGCGGCGTGGTGGCTGGGCTTGTAGTCGTTGGGGAAGACGGCCCGGCCAGCCGCCTTGGCCTCGGCGCGCAGTGCGGCCAGTTTCTCGCGCCGTTCGGAGATCAGCTGGTTCTCGTCGGTGGGCGGTACTTCGCCAAGTCGATTCTGCATTTCGCGCGTTCCGGTACCCGGCGAGGCCGAGCGTGTTGAAATCAAAAGCTACAATTCTAGCATCGGCGTCGTGGTTGCTGCCTTGCAGCCAGCGGTGCGCTGAATTCAACATGGGCGAAACGGCGGTTAGGTCTTGGTTCTCTTGCGTCGCGACATCGAGGGTTTGAGGGCGATTTCCATCATTGCGGTGGTGATATATCATTTCCTTCCCGAAATATTGCCAGGCGGATATATTGGCGTCGATGTTTTTTTCGTCATTTCAGGTTATCTCGTCACTCAGAGCCTGCTGCAACTCAGCACGCGAAACGATAGTCTGCTGAGAATCATCCGGCATTTTTACGCACGTCGCGCCCGGCGCCTGCTCCCACACGCCTTGCTGGTTATTGTGGTCTGCATTCTCACTGGGTTGACCTTCTTTTCAGATTTTGCCCTCAAGCGAATGGGCAGTGATGTATTCTGGACCGCCATCTACTCCATCAATTGGCTGTACGTATTGCGCGCCGTCGACTATCTGCAGTGGGACGATGCAAAGCAGGGCGCATTGCTGCATTTCTGGTCGCTGGCGGTCGAAGAGCAGTTTTATCTATTTTGGCCGGTTGCGTTGTGCTTTGCGCTGGGGGGTCGCAAGTCGCAGCCGGAAGAGCATCCGCGAGGTACCGCATTGCGCTGGACGCTTGGCTTGGCAACCCTGTCGTTAGCCTATTGCGTCTGGCTGAGCCGAAACCATCTCACGATGGCATTCTTTTCGTCACCGGCGCGCGCCTGGGAATTGTTGGCAGGTGCGTTGGTGGCGCTCGAACAGCCGCGCGCCGGCAGCTTGCCGGCCCGTTACCAGCAGGCCGGCCGCCTGCTGGCGTCTGCCGTGCTGCTCGCATGCTTGGTGGGGTTCAACGACGAGACCCGTCACCCAGGCTGGCTTACCGCCATCCCGGTGGCTGCCTGCTGCGTACTCGTCCGTCCTGGTGTCGGCACGCCGGAGTCGGCAGCGGCGCGCTGGCTGACATGGAGCCCGCTGCCTGAAATTGGCCAGCGGTCCTACGCCATCTATCTCTGGCACTGGCCGGCCCTCACTTTCGGCAAGGTGCTCTGGCCGCAAGGCGGCAGCTTGGTCGGCCTCCTGGCGCTGGCGGCGACCTTCGTGCTGGCGGAGGCCGGCTACCGTTGGGTGGAGCGTCCGGCGCGCTTCAAATGGTGGCTGGCGGCGACGCCAGGCCAATTGTTGATCGCTGCCGTGCTTCTCAGCGCGACGACTGCCGGCGTCGGATTTGGCTTGCGCGCGCTCGCCTCGACCGGGGGCCGGGAACTGCTGACACTCCACTCCTCCCAGCATGTACGGGCGGCGCGTTTGCCGACACCGCAGCAAGTGGCGGCCGACCTACCTTCCATCTATGCCAATGGCTGCCACCTGGCACTCGAAGCGGTCGCCCCCAAGGACGGCTGTACCGCTGGACACGTCGACGGCGTCCGGTTGACGGTGCTGTTCGGTGACTCGCACGCCGCCCAGTGGTTCCCGGCGCTGGACGAGATCGCCCGCCAGCGTGGGGAGCGTTTGCTCGCGATGACCAAGTCGAGTTGCCCGTCAGCCGATGTTGGTGTTTGGAACGGTGTGGCCCGCAGTGCCTACACCCAGTGCGAGACATGGCGCAAGGAGGTGATGGCGCGCTTGCGCACTGTAGGTGCGGCGCGCGTGGTGCTTTCCAACCTGATCGAGGAGCCGATCGTCGTGGTCGACCGCGACACGGGCCGGTTGCTGAAGGGGCGTGAGGCTGCTGCGGCGTGGCGCCAGGGGCTGGAGCGAACCATCCAGCAACTACGCGCCCTTGGCCTCGAAGTGGTGGTCGTGCGCGACACGCCACGGCCGCGGCCGGATGTACAGGACTGCCTGTACGCGGCGGCAGACGCTGCAAAGTGCGAGTTGACCCGCGCCGAAGCGCTGAGTGCGCCGGCCTTGGATGTGGCCGCTGCGCGAGCCAGCGGAGCCGAGGTGTGGGATTTCAGCGACCAAATCTGCCCTGCGGGTCGTTGCCCTGTGCTGGTACCGGGCGAGCAGCCCGAGGTGGTCTATCGAGACAGCAACCACCTGACGGCCACGTATGTGCGGCGCCTGGTGCCTGAGATGCAGCGGCGATGGGGTGCCACGGGCACTGGCCGGGCCACGGCGAGCGGATCGTAGACAATCCAATCCTTGTCAACAACGCAGTTTTCGGCCGCTCGCGGCCGAAGGCATCGCGAAGCTCCCCTCCTCTTGAACAGCCCCTCGTTCTGGCGCAGTGTCGCCATCGTCTTGACCGGCACGGCCATGGCGCAGGCCATTCCGCTGCTGGGCTCGCTGTTGCTGGCCCGGATGTTCGCACCGGCGGAATTCGGCAGCTATGCGGCCTGGCTGGGCCTGGTGTCGATTGCAGCGGTGCTGATCACCGGGCGGTACGAGGTCGCGCTGGCCCTCGAGCACGATGGGGAGCCGCGACGTGTGGGCGTGTTCGCGGCTGCGGCCTGCATTGGCGCCGGTGGCGTGGTGTTGCTGCTCGTCATCGTGGTACTGGTCGCGGCCGAGGCACCGTGGCTCGGCGTGTGGCCCGCCGCCATGCTGTGGTCGGCCCCGGGCGTGGCGATGATGCTGGCGGCGCTGCAGACTTTGCAGACCTGGGCTGCGGCTGACGGGCACTATGGCCGGCTCAATCGCCTGCGCATCGTGCAGGCCGCGGCCGTGACCGGCCTCCAACTCGCGGCAAGCCTGCGCTGGCCAAGCGGGACCGGCCTGGCGCTGGCGCACGGCGCCGGCGCGCTGCTGGCTCTGGTGGTGGCGGTCAGAGCGACCGCGCCGGGCTCACCGCCAGCCTGGTCGGCCTGCGTCGCGTTCATGTACCGCCACAGGCGGTTTCCCGCGCTTTCGCTGCCCGCCGATTCGGTCAACACGGCGGCGTCGCAGTTGCCCCTGCTGATCGTCGCGAGCCGCTTCGGCGCCGACGTGGCCGGGCTGCTGGCGCTGACGATGCGCACCTTGAGTGCCCCCGTATCCCTGCTCGCAGCTGCGGTGCTGGACGTGTTCAAGCGGCGTGCCGCGTCGGCGTTCAGGGAGCGCGGCGAATGCCGTGCTGAATACGTCCAGACTGCGAAGCTGCTGTCGCTCGGCGCCGTTTCGGCCGTGATCGCCATCGGTGGCTTCAGCGAGGCCATGTTCGCGGTGGCCTTCGGCGAGATCTGGCGTGGCGCCGGCACGATGGCGCTCTGGCTGATGCCGATGTTCGCGCTACGCTTCGTGGCCAGCCCGCTGAGCTACACGCTGTACGTGGCGGGTCGCCAGCAAGTCGACCTGGCTTGGCAGATCGCTCTTCTAGTGACAACGGTAGCGGCCTTGTCCTGGCCGGACCATCATCGCAATGCGCTGCTGGCCTACAGTGGAGGCTACAGTGCGATGTACCTGATTTATTTGTATCTTTCGTACCGCTGCAGCCTGGGAGGGCGCGCTTGATAGTGATCATCGACTACGACATCGGCAATCTCGGCGCGGTGGCCAATATGCTGCGCCGGCTCGGTGTGGCCTGCGAGATCGCGAACTCTCCCGACGCGATCACCTCTGCGGACAAACTGATCCTGCCGGGCAACGGCGCCTTCGACGCGTGCATGACGAACCTGCGTGCCAGCGGCCTGCTGCCGTTGATCGAGCAGCGCGTGCTCGGCGATCACGTGCCGCTGTTGGGCATTTGCGTCGGTGCGCAGATGCTCGGGCATGGCAGCGAGGAGGGTGGCGAGGCCGGCCTGGGCTGGCTCGATCTGCGTGCCAAGCGCTTCCCCGAGCGGCCCGACCTGCGTGTTCCGCACATGGGCTGGAACCAGGTGCGGCCATGTGACCCGGAACACCCTCTGGTCCAGGGCTTCGAGCCCGACAGCCGGTTCTATTTCGTGCACAGCTACTACCTCGAACCTGCGCACGCCGAAGATCGCCTGCTGGAGGCCGACTATGGCATCGGCTTCGCGGCCGGCGTGGCGCGGGGCAACATCGCAGGGGTGCAGTTCCACCCCGAAAAGAGCCACCGCTTCGGCAAACGGCTGCTCGGCAATTTCGCGGGGGCGCGCTGATGCACTGGGCGCGTGTCATTCCCTGCCTGCTGATCCGCGGCCACGGTCTGGTCAAGACGCGGCGCTTCAAGGATCCGGTCTATATCGGCGACCCCGTCAATGCGATACGCATCTTCAGCGAGAAGGAGGTCGATGAGCTCGTGATGCTCGACATCGACGCCTCGCGGGAAGGGCGAGAGCCGAACTACGAATTGATCGCCGAGATGGCCAGTGAAAGCTTCATGCCGGTGGCCTACGGCGGTGGCATCAAGTCGCTTGATCAGGTGCGCCGCGTGATCCGCTCAGGCGTCGAGAAGATTGTCATCAACTCGGCCGCATGCGAGTCGCCCCAAGTGATCACCGACGCGGCGCGTGTCTTCGGCAGCCAGGCGGTCGTCGGGGCCATCGATGTGCGCCGCAGCCTGATGGGCGGTTACCGCGTGGTGGCGAAGTCGGCGACAGTCGACACACGCCTGAAGCCGGAAGAGCAGGCGCGCCGGCTGGTCGAGGCCGGCGCGGGCGAGATCTTCCTCAACAGCGTCGATCGCGACGGCATGATGGCCGGCTACGATCTCGACCTGATCCGCGCCGTGGCTCGCTCGGTCAACGTTCCCGTCGTGGCCTGCGGTGGCGCCGGCACGGTCGACCATCTGCGCGCCGCAGTCCACGAAGGCGGTGCATCGGCCGTTTCCGCAGGCAGCATGTTCGTGTTTCACGGCAAGCACCGCGCCGTGCTAATCAGCTATCCGGGCAATCTCCACATCTAGCCGCATCTGGCCGCTGCGCATGTCGAGGCAACCGTTGCCGACAGCAATTCTCGGGTGGTCCCTTCACCTTTGGCGGGGCGCAGTGTATAAGAGTGCCAAAATGGAGGTCGATTTGCGGAGACTTGAGTGTCCTCTACATGCGCCTCGCCGACCTGCTCGTGTGCCCTGGTTCGGCTGTACCGTCGAGGGCTCCTGGCGGTTCTGTTGACATCTCTGTCGACATTGGCCTCTGCCGGCTACGACCCGTGGTCGGACGTGGTCAGCCTGGCCTCGGTGCGGTCGAACGGAGGTGTGCTGCTGTTGACCGTAGGGGGCAAGGCGTACTTCGTCCCGGCAGGGGTGGAGCCCAAGACGATCGAGAACGGCCAACTCGCCTACCTAGGCTCGCAGACGATCAAGTGGTTGGTGCCCGCAGCGACTGGCGTCGTCACTGTTTTCAGCGGCGGCGGCGCCTATTTCAGCCCCGACGGCCTCAACTTGGGAGGCGGTGGATCTACGGCCCGCGCGTACGTCGGTAGTCAATCGATCATCGGCATCGCTGCGGCCGGTACCGGCATCACGACAGCGTTCAGCGGCGGCGCGGCCTACTTCAGTCCGACCGGGCTGAGCCTGGGTGGCGGGGGCAACACCGTCAGGGCATATGCCGGGACGCAGAAGATCGTTGGATTGAGCCAGTTTGAGGGTGGAGTTGCAACGCTTTTCCAAGCTGGTGGGCGCTATTTGAGCCCGGACGGATTGAACGTGGGTGGTGGTGGGCGAACCATCAGAATTCCACTGTGGACGAACATCGCGCCGCTTTCCGCGTTCGGCCAGCGCGACTCCGGTGTTGCAATGGTCTTTGCCGGCAAGTTCTGGCTCAGCACGGGCTACTTTCGTGCTCCGAATGAGCTCTACTACGATCTATGGTATTCGCCAGATAAGGGGCGTAGCTGGCAGATTGCGCTGGGCAGCGAGTTGCCCCTGACGGAACAGCCCGTTGACATCTATGATGTCTTCAGCCGGCTGGCCGTGTTCAATGGCGAACTGGTCGCTATCGGAAGCTCCGTCTGGACGTCTCCTGATGGCCTCAGTTGGCGAACTGTCACGACTGACGGGCCGGTCAAGGCGACCGAGGATGCGCGTGTCATCGCCCTGGCAGGCAAACTCGTCTACATCAAGCCTGAAACAGCGCAGATTTTCGTGAGTGCCGACCTGCTGCATTGGGAAGAGTCCTCCTTTCCAGCCGGTTTCGAGCCCCGCTGCGGCGCGGAAATTGTCGAGAGGGCGGGAAGGATCTGGCTATTCGGTGGTGGCCGCTGTGACTATGCCGGTAGTTTCGGCGAGGTGTGGTATTCCGACGACGGACTGAGGTGGGAACGCTTGATCGACGGGGTCAGCGGCAAGCCTGTGACTCCCCCTTGGCCCGGCAGGATGTGGCCGTGCATGACCGTCGGCCCGACGGGTACGTTCTGGGTGTTTGGCGGCTACCGGGTGTTGGGCGGCACAGCGCTGAACCTGAGCGACCTGTGGTACTCGAAGGATGCAATCAAATGGTACCAACTGAAGGCGACAGCCGGCAGTCCGCTGGAGGACGCCACGATGGCGCCGCGCCACGCGCCAAGCTGCTATCTGGATGAGCGCAACGCCCTCACCGTCGTCGCCGGGAAGGGCAGAGCCAATCCAAACAACTATTACGGGGCGGTTCAAAACGACGTGAATGCCATCACCCTTCCAGACGACTCCTCGCTGCCCTGAGCGGTAGGCTAAGATCTACTGTCTTTGCCGGCACCAGCCGGTGTGTGAACGCTCGACTTCTGGGTGATTCGCGACGCCGATTCAGGCAAATCAGATCGTCCAGTGTCGACCCTCAGGCCCATCCGTCCAGAAGCTTCCTCCTCTAGAGGACCTGCCGCATTGCTGTGGGCCTTCATCTTGCTGGGCTTGCTGACAAGCGGCGGCCTGTTGCTGTACGTCTTTCAGTTCCAGGACACGAATGCCTATATTGGCATTGGGCCGATGCGCGAGCTGGCCGATCCCGGCTACTGGGTTCTGCTGGCGGGCTGGCTGCTGGCGGCGGTGCTGATATTCCCCGCGCACGTTCGACGGCCGTCGGATGTCTTCCTGGGCATGTACATCGTCGCCACCGGCTTGTGGTCGGCGAGCTATTGGCCGGCGACGCGGCTGCTCGACGATCTGGGTGCAGCGGTACTGGCCGGCTGGCTGTTGCTGCCAGCCGCCTTGGTCTGCATGGCCCGCCGGGCGATTGCCGCTGTGCCCCTGAGAGCGGTGGCTTGGCCCGCGGCACTGTCGGCGCGTTGGCTGGTGCCGGCATTGATGGCGCTGCTGGCGCTGGCGGCATGGCTCGGATACCGCACCGGCGGTGCTGACGCGGGCTTCGATTTCGAAGACGCCACTCTACGCCGTCTGGCTGGGCGCGACAGGTTCGCCGGCTCTCCGCTGGCGGCCTACCTGGTGCAGATGTCGGTGAACGGGATCGCACCCTACCTGGCCTATCTGGCCGCCGTGCGGCGCCTTCGGGCTGCCGGCGCGGCTGCCCTGGCCTTCGCCGTGTTCAGCTTCTGGCTGCTCGGCCTGAAGTCGCCGGTGTTGAACGTGGCCGTGCTCTACGCGTTGGGCTGGCTGGTGCGTGAAGGGCGGATCGTCCACTTCAACCGGTGGCTCACCTCGGCCTTTCTCGGGCTGATCGCAATGGCGCTGGTGGAGCTGTGGCTGTTCGACCAGTCGCTGATTGCCGAGTTTGCGATTCGGCGCGTGATGCTCGTCAGTTCGATCATCCAAGTCTACTTTGCCGATGCGCTGTCCCGGCTGGACTGGGGCGCGTGGCTGTTCGGCGGCCTGCACTACGCCGGCTTCGCTTCGCCCGAGTACTTCATTGGCGCCAACTACATGGGCAATGAGCAGACCAACGCCAACACGAATGCGTTCCTGCATCAGGCCGCGATGGCCGGCTTCGCCGGCTACCTGACTGTGGCGGGCTTGGCGGCTGTCCTGCTGGCGGTGCTGGACATGGCCTATCTGCGCGCCGGGCGCCAGGACGGCTTCGCCTTCGCCGCGATGCTCGGCATGCTGCTCGTCGAGCAAGCCTTCGGTACGGCGCTGGTCAGCTCCGGCCTGCTGCTGTGCCTGATATTGATGATGCTGTTCTCGGCACCCGAACCGCAGACAGCACGACGGGCTTCGGCCCGCTTAGCCTGGGGAGGAATCCTGCGTTGAATCGCCCATACCAAATGTGCTCGCGTTGCGTCATGGACACGAGCGACCCTCAGATCAGCTTCGACGCACAAGGCGTCTGCAATCACTGCCTCGAATTCGAGGCGGTCACGCGCAAGAACTGGTTCCCGGGCCCTGACGGCGCCGAGCGCCTGCATGCCATCGTGCAGGACATACGCCAGCAGGGGGCCGGCAGGGAGTACGACTGCATTCTTGGCTTGAGCGGCGGGGTCGACAGCTCCTACCTCGCGCTGAAGGCGCATGAATGGGGCCTGCGCCCGCTGGTGGTGCACGTGGACGCCGGCTGGAACAGCGAGCTGGCGGTGGCAAACATCGAGAAGATCGTCAAGCACTGCAATTTCGACCTGCATACCCACGTCGTTGACTGGGAGGAGATGCGCGACTTGCACCTGGCGTACCTGCGCGCGGGCATCGCCAACCAGGACGTGCCGCAGGACCATGTGTTCTTCGCGAGCCTGTATCACTTCGCGACGAAGAACGGCATCCGCACGATCTTGAGCGGCGGCAACATCGCCACCGAAGGCATCTTCCCGAAGGCTTGGCATGGCAGTGCGATGGACGCGATCAACCTGAAGGCCATCCATCGCCGCTTTGGCGAGCACCCGCTGAAGACCTACACCACGGTCAGCTTCTTCGAGGCCTATGTGTGGTTCCCTTTTGTCAAGCGGATGCGCACCGCTCGGCCGCTGAACTACTTGCCGTACGACAAGGCCCAGGCGGTCGCCGAGCTCGAGTCGACCATTGGCTGGCGCTCGTATGGCCGCAAGCACGGCGAGTCCTTGTTCACCAAGCTGTTCCAGAACCACTACCTGCCGACGAAGTTCGGCTACGACAAGCGCAGACCCCACCTGGCCAGCCTCATCGCCTCGGGCCAGATGACCCGCGACCAGGTGTTGAAGGAGCTCGACAAGCCCCTTTACGACCTGCGGGAGCTGGAGATCGACATCGAGTACTTCTGCAAGAAGCTGCGCATCACACGAGCGCAATTCGACGAGTTCATGCGAACGCCGCCCCACCACTACACCGATTTCCCGACATGGGAGCGGCGTTACCGGATGCTGAAGTCCGCGCAGGGCTTCGTCGAGCGCCTGGCGGGCCGGCGCGTGAGGGTCTATTCGTGACGGCTTCGGTGACGACGACGAACGAACGCATTGCCCACCTGACCACGGCCCATCCGCGCAACGACATCCGGGTCCGTTTGAAGGAATGCGAGGGCCTGGCCGCGGCCGGCCACGAGGTCCACCTGCTGGTCGCCGATGGCCTGGGGCCCGAAGTCGGCGCTCGGCTCCAGGTGCACGACATTGGCGTCGTGCCTTCGCGCTGGCGGCGCATGCTGATGCAGCCATGGCGCATGTGGCGAGCGGCGCGTGGATTGCAGGCGCGCGTGTACCACTTCCACGACCCCGAGCTGATTCCGGTGGCCTTGTTGCTGCGCTGGGGCGGGGCCGAGGTAATCTATGACAGCCACGAAGACGTCCCGCGCGCCATCCTCAGCAAGCACTGGATTCACCCCTGGTTGAGGAGCGCCGTCGCGTCGGCTTTCGAGGCCCTCGAGAATTTCGCTGCACGCCATTTCTCGGCCGTGGTAGCCGCCACACCGCACATCGCGCGGCGCTTCAGGAGGCTGAACGGGCGCAGCATCGACGTCAACAACTTTCCGATGGCCAGTGAGTTGGAACAGCCCGTCGAGCGGCGCGGCGATGGCCGCACTGCCTGCTACATCGGCGGTATCACGCCGATCCGTGGCGCTGTCGAGATGGTGCGGGCGATGGAGCATGTGGATGGCCGCCTGATCATGGCCGGGCCGGTTGATCGCGAGTCGACGCTGCAGGCCATGCGGGCCTGCCCGGGCTGGAACAAGGTCGACTACCGCGGCAAGGTCTCGCGTGCCGAAGTGCGCGAGATCATGGCCGAGTCGGAGCTTGGCCTGCTGCTGTTCCACCCCGAGCCGAACCACGTCGACGCGCAACCGAACAAGATGTTCGAGTACATGTCGGCCGGCCTGCCGGTGCTGGCATCGGACTTTCCGCTGTGGCGCGAGATCCTCGTACCTTCGGGTGCCGGCGTGTGTGTCGACCCGATGGATCCGGCCGCGATCGGGGCATCGATGCGGACGCTGCTGGCCGATCCGCAGGCAGCGCGCGTCATGGGTGGGCGCGGGCGTGACGCCGTGCTGAACGGTTTCAGGTGGGAAGCCCAGCTCGACAAGCTGCTCCGCTTGTACAAGGGGTTGATGGCATGAAACGCGCTGTACGACCTGCAAGCGCACCTGCAGAACCTGGCCGCGATGGCCGATCGCTGCCGCCGGGCAGATCGGCTGGGGGAGTTGGCGGACCTGGTGTCGACAGCGCTCGATACGGCCACCGACCTGCCCGCCGCCCAGGGCGGCGGCAAGGGTTGGATCTGCCGCGGCGGCCGGGTCTGCAGCGCGGCGAATCGCCTGGCCGGCACCGAGGTGCGGCTGACGACGGCCCAGTTTCTGCTGCTGGCCAACCGGGTGGCCAGGGGCCTGGCGGCGGCAGCGCCAACTGGAGGCAGCAGCAGCCGCTGATCGGCGAACTCGGCGACCGCGTGCTGGCACTGTCGCAATCCAACGCGGCGGCCGACCGCGAGTTCATCCAGACCTACTATCCTGGGCTCGGGCCGGCGGCGCCACCGAACCTCCGCATGCTCAACCAGCTCATGTTCTGGCCGACGCTGGTCGTCGCCGGGCGCGACAGCAAACCATGAAGAAGATCGTCACCATCCTGGGCGCGCGCCCGCAGTTCATCAAAGCCAGCGTGGTGTCCAGCGCGCTGCGGCAAAGCGGCCGCCTCGCCGAGGTGGTGGTGCACACCGGGCAGCACTTTGACGCCAACATGTCCGATGTCTTCTTCGAGGAATTGGGCATGGCACCGCCGGCGCACGAGCTGGGCATCCACGGTGGCACGCACGGCGCGATGACCGGGCGCATGCTGGCTGAGGTCGAGCGCGTGCTACTGGCCGAGCGGCCGGATGCGGTGCTGGTCTACGGCGACACGAATTCGACGCTGGCCGGCGCATTGGCGGCGGTCAAGCTGCACATCCCAGTTGCCCATGTCGAGGCGGGGCTTCGCTCGTTCAACATGGCGATGCCGGAGGAGGTGAATCGCATGCTGACCGACCGCGTGTCGCGCTGGCTCTTTACGCCCACCGACGTAGCCGCTGCGCACCTTCGCTCGGAAGGCGCGTCACCCGCCCAGATTGTGCCGGTGGGCGACGTGATGTACGACGTGGCCTTGCATCACGGTACGCGCGCCGATGCGCGCGATGCCGCGCCGGCCTTGCACGGCCTGCCTGCGAGCGGCTACGTGCTGGCGACGGTGCACCGGGCCGAGAACACCGACGATCCCGCACGCCTGGCGGCTATCGTCGATGCACTGCAAGGCGTGTCGCACCGCCTGCCGGTCATCTGGCCGCTTCACCCGCGAACACGGGGCGTGCTGTGCCAGCAGGGGTGCCTCGAAGCGCTGGAGCGGGCCGTCCACCTGATCGATCCCGTTGGCTACCTGGACATGGTGCGGCTGGAAAAGCACGCTGTGGTGATCGCGACCGACTCCGGCGGCGTGCAGAAGGAAGCCTTCTTCCACCAGGTGCCCTGCGTCACCTTGCGCGATGAGACCGAATGGACCGAACTGGTCGACGCCGGGTGGAACCGCGTCGTTCCGCCGCGGGCTGCCGATGCCATCCGAGCCGCCGTGCTGGAGGCGATCGGGCGGCGTGGCCAGCCCGTCAAACCCTTCGGAAACGGGGATGCGGCCGCGCGAATCGTCAGCCGCCTGTGCGACGACCTCGCGCCGTGAGAATCCTGTACTTGAACCACTACGCGGGCGCCCCCGCGTACGGCATGGAGTACCGCCCGTACTACCTGGCGCGTGAATGGGTGCGCGCTGGGCATGAAGTGCGCATGCTGGCAGCGGACTTCTCCCACGTGCGCTCCTGCCAACCGCAGGCACCTGGGCGCCAGCGGGCGGGGTGCTGGCGCGAGTTGATCGACGGCATCGACTACCACTGGTATGCAACGCCGGCTTATGGCAGCAACGGCATCGGGCGTGTGCGCAATATTGCGACCTTCATGGGACGCACGGCACTGGATGCACGGCGCATCGCGCGCGAGTTCCGTCCTGACGCAG
>CAYJEC010000034.1:0-3120 GCA_964369025.1 uncultured Ideonella sp.
CAGCGCCTGCTCGTCGTTGAGCTTGTAGACGGCGGCGTCGTCGGCCGTCTCGATGCCCACCATCAATTCGGGCGGGATCGGCATCGCTGCGGTGCCCTTGAGGATCTCCGACAACACGCCCGGTGCGATCTTGCAGCCGCAGCCGCCGCCGTGCGAGAGCGAGGTCAGGCGGGGTTCGGTGGGCAGGTTCGGGGCATTCATCGGGTGTCTCCTGGGGGGCTCAGCAGCTCGGACAGCAGGGCGCACAGCGTCCGGCGTTCGTGGCCTGGTTCGAACAGCGCGGCGCGCGCGGCGCACTGCGCTGCCAGGCCAGGCAGCATAGCCGCGTCGTCACGGGCACGCTCCAGAAGGGCTGCCAGTGCGGCGTCGTCGCCCAGCGGGAAGTAGCCGCCGTAGCCATCACCCAGCAGGCCGATGTTGCCCGGGATGCGCGAGGCGATCACCGGCGTGCCGCTCGTCACCGCCTCGATGACGACCTGGGCGCCGCCCTCCATGCGGCTGGGGTGCACCAGCAGGTGGGCGGCTTGAATATGCCGGCGCGTGGACTCGTGTGTCAGCGGGCCCAGCCATCGGTAGTGCGGGTGGCTCAGGGCCAGCACCCGGGCCTCGTCGCCGAGCGCGGGGTCGAGCGCGCCGCCGATGTGGTCGAGCAGGATGTCGTGGCGACTGGCGAGGTGGCGCGCCGCATCGAAGTAGGTGCGCGGCGACTTCTCGTCGCGCAGATGGCCGGCCATCAGGGCACGCAGATGGCGCGCCGTCTTGGAGAGCGGCTTGCGCGTCGGGCTGGATTGCAGGCAGACCCGCGCCTTGGCGCGGTGTTCGGCCGGCAGGTCGAGAAGGCCGTGCTCGTTGAGCACCACCAGTCGGTCGGCCAACACCAGCGAACGCTGTGCGGTGTCGTCGCTGGCGATGTCGCGGTACAGGTCGGTGCCGGTCAGCACCAGCACCAGCGGCCGCGCCGGGTGGGCCTGGCGCCACGCTTGCACCGCGCCCGCCGAGCGGCGGGCGTGCAGGGCGATCATCGCCACCTCGTCGCCGCGCTGCCAGGTGGTGCCGAGCCGCACCTCATAATCGGCCGACAGCATTTGTGCCCAGCGCCGCGCGGTCTGCCAGTTGCCGTTGTTGGCGGCAGCCAGGGCGGGCGTGATCAGGGCAACAGCAGGGCGCGACACAGCGAAAGGGTAACCCGAATGCCAGACACCCCTGGCGTGGCCATCCGCCAGGCCGGCGCTGCGGCGCTGGCCGCCGCGCTGCGTGACAGCCGGCACCGCACGTTGGCCACCTTTGCACGGTTCGGGGCCGCGCTGGGGCCCGGCCTCGTGGTGCCACAGTGGCCCACGCTGAACCCGCCGCTTTGGGAACTGGGGCACATCGGCTGGTTCCAGTCGCACTGGTTGGCCCGCCACCCCGAGTGGCGGTCGGGCAGGCGTGCCGACCCCACCGCGCCGCGCCACCCCGGCCGGCGCCCGAACGCCGACGCGCTGTACGACTCCAGCCACGTGCCGCACGACAGCCGCTGGTCGCTCGACCTGCCGTCGGCCGAGGCCACCTGCGCCGACCTGTCGGCACAGCTCGACGAAACCCTGGCCTTGCTGGCCGAGGCGCCGGACGATGACGACGCGCTGTACTTCTTCCGCCTGGCCCTGCTGCACGAGGACATGCACCACGAGGCCGCGCTGTACATGGCCCAGGCGCTGGGCCTGCCGGGCATCGTGCCGCAGCCCGAACCACTGCCGCCGCCTGCAGAAGCGCTCTCGTTCGAGCCGGGGCCCTGGCGGCTGGGCTTCGACGGGCCCGGCTTCGCCTTCGACAACGAGCTGGGTGCCCACGAGGTGCTGTTGGGCGCCACCCGCATCGACGCCCAGGTGCTGCGCTGGGCCGAGTACCTGCCCTTCGTCGAGGCCGGCGGCGGGCCGATGCCCCGCCATTTGCGGCGCGAGCAGGGGGCCTGGCAGGTCCGGCGCCATGGCGCTTGGGAGCCACTGGATGTGGCCGAGCCGACCTGCCATCTGAGCTGGCACGAGGCCCAGGCCTGGTGCGCCTGGGCCGGGCGCCGGCTGCCGACCGAGGCCGAGTGGGAGCGCGCCGCCCTCACGCGGCCCGGGGCGTTCCGATGGGGCTCGGTGTGGGAATGGACATCCAGCGCCTTTGCGCCGTATCCCGGCTTCCAGCCGCACCCTTACCGCGACTACTCGGTGCCGTGGTTCGATGGCCGCCCGGTGTTGCGCGGCGCCTCGTTCGCGACATCGCCGCGCATGGCGCACCCGCGCTACCGCAACTACTTTCCCGCCGATCGCAGCGACATCTTTGCCGGCTTTCGGACCTGTGCAGATTGACTCATATTGAGCCAGCCACCAGCACCGCGAAGTCGTTGTTCGCATCCGTCCAGGCTTGCACCTGGCGCCAGCCGGCGTCGCGCAGCAGGGCCTCGAAATCGCTGCGCTGCCACTTGCAGGAGTTCTCGGTGTGGATGCGCTCGCCCGTGGCGAAACGCCGCTCGCCACCGGGCCAGCGCACGGTGATCGGCTGCCGCGCCTCCAGGTGCATCTCGATGCGTGAGTCGGCGGCGTTGAACAGCGCCACATGGCGCCAGTCGCTCACGCAGAAGTCGCTGCCGATCAGCCGGTTCAGGTGGTTCAGCAGGTTGAGGTTGAAGGCCGCGGTGACGCCCAGTTCGTCGTCGTAGGCGGGCACCAGGCGTTCGGCGGGCTTGAGCAGATCCACCCCGATCAGCAGCGCGCCGCCGCCGGACAGGCCATGGGCCTCGCGCAGCAGGCGCAGCGCGTCGGCTGGGCTGAAGTTGCCGATGCTCGAACCCGGGTAGAAGATGACAGCCGGTTCGTCCAGCAGGCCGGCCGGCAGGGCCAGGCGGGCGGAGAAGTCCAGCCCCACGCCGATCATCTCCATCGCCGGGTTCTCGCGCTGCAGGCTGTCCAACGCATGGCGCAGATGGCCCACCGAAATGTCGACCGCCACGTAGCGCTGCGGGTGAAGCGTGGGGAACAGCCGGGCGGCCTTGGCGCAGTTGCCGGCACCCAGGTCCACCAGGGTGGCGCCAGCGCCCGCGCGCACCTGCACGGCGGCGGCGATGGCCGGGCCGTGGTCGGCCAGGATCGCCGC
>CAYJEC010000034.1:3220-14048 GCA_964369025.1 uncultured Ideonella sp.
TGCTGTGCGGCGCGCTGTGTGCCTTTGGCGCCGTCGCCCAGGCCCAGCAGGTGTTCCGCGTGACCGCGATCCCCGACGAATCGCCCACCGAGCTGGCGCGCAAGGCCGCGCCGCTGATGAAGTACCTCGAGGCTCGCCTGGGCGTGAAGGTCGAGTACACGCCGGTGACCGACTATGCGGCCTCGGTCGAGGCGCTGGTCAACAAGAAGGTGGATCTGGCCTGGTTCGGTGGCTTCACCTTCGTGCAGGCCAACGTGCGTTCGGGCGGCAAGGTGCTGCCGCTGGTGCAGCGCGAGGAGGACGAGCGGTTCCGCTCGGTCTTCATCACCGCCGAGCCGGCCATCCAGTCGCTGGCTGACCTGAAGGGCAAGGACGTGAGCTTCGGCTCGCAAAGCTCCACCTCCGGCCACCTGATGCCGCGCAGCTTCCTGCTGCAGGCCGGCCTGGACCCGGAGAAGGATTTCCGCCGCGTGGCCTTCAGCGGCGCGCACGACGCCACCATCGCCGCCGTGGCCTCGGGCAAGGTGCAGGCCGGTGCGCTGAACATCTCGGTGTGGGACAAGTTCGTCGCCGAGAAGAAGGTCGACACCACCAAGGTGCGCGCTTTCTACACCACCCCCACCTACTTCGACTACAACTGGACGGTGCATGCCGACATGCCCGCACCGATGCGCGAGAAGCTGAAGGCTGCCTTCCTGGCTCTATCGCGTGACAACGCAGAGGGCAAGGAGATCCTGGAACTCCAGCGCGCCACGCGCTTCGTGCCGTCGCAGGTGGACAACTACAAGGGCATCGAGGCTGCAGCGCGCAGCGCCGGCCTGCTCTGATCGGGGCTGGTTTGAAGCTCGAGCTGCGGGCCACCTCGGTGCGCCACCCGGCCGCACGGCCGGGCGCTGCGCCGGCCCTGCACCCGTTGATCTTGAGCGTGGCAGCGGGCGAGGCCGTGGCCATCATCGGCCCCTCGGGTGCTGGCAAGACCACGCTGCTGGAACTGCTCGCCTGCGCGCTGCGGCCCGAGGCGGGCCAGCTGGTGCTCGATGGCGTCGACCCCTGGAGCCTGCCGCGCAGCGGCCTGCAACGGCTGCGGGGCCAGCTCTTTCTCGCGCCCCAGGTGCCCCCGTTGCCCCCGCGCCAGCGGGTGGTCACGGCGGTGCTGGCGGGCCGCCTGCCGGGCTGGAGCCTGGCCACCAGCCTCCGGTCGCTGGCCTATCCCACCGACACCACGGCTGCGCGTGAGGCGCTGGCCCGCTTCGACCTGGCCGACAAGCTCTTCGAGCGGGTCGATCGGCTGGCGGGCGGCGAGCGGCAGCGGGTGGGCCTGGCCCGCGCGTTGTTGGCGCCCGCGCGGCTGTGGCTGGTCGACGAGCCGCTGTCGGCGCTCGACCCGCGCCGGGCAGCCCAGGCCACGGCCGCACTGGTCGACGAGGCGCGTGCCCGCGGCATCACCCTGGTGGCCACGCTGCACCAGGTGGACATGGCCCTGGCGCATTTCCCGCGCATCGTGGGCCTGCGCGACGGGGCGGTGGCGTTTGACCTGCCGCCAGCCGAGGTCACGCCGGCCCTGCTGGAACAGCTCTACGCCGAGCGCGACAACCTGCCCGTGCCCGAACAGCCGTGGTCGCCGCCGGGGCTGCCGATCGCGGCAACCTGCCGATGACACCGCCGCGCGATCCGGCCTGGCAAGGCCGGGTGTTCTGGAGCGTGGCGGCCCTGCTGCTGTTGTGGCCGCTGGTCGTGGCCACCGAGTTCCGGCCTGCGGTGTTGTTCGACCCGGACAGCCTGCGCGTCACCGGCCGCTTCCTCGCCGACTTCTTGCCGCCGAAGCTGGAGCCTGCGTTTCTGGCCGAGGTGGCACGCGAGACCTGGCGCACCGTGGCCATCGCCACCGCCGGCATGGCCCTGGCGATGGTGCTGGCAGTCCCGCTGACCTTGATGTCGGCCCGCGTGCTGTCGCTGTCGGCCCTCTCGGGCCGGATGGCGCGGGGGCCGTTCTGGCTGCGGCAGGGCGTTCGGACGCTGCTGATCGTCTTGCGAAGCATCCCGGAGCTGGTCTGGGCCCTGGTCTTCGTGCGGGTGGTCGGCTTGGGGCCGACCGCTGGTGTGCTGGCGATTGCGCTCACTTACGGCGGCATGCTGGGCAAGGTCTACAGCGAGATCCTGGACAGCGGCGAGACCGGGCCGACCCAGGCGTTGCTGCGCAATGGCGGCGGCCGGTTGCAGGGCTTTTTCTATGGGTTGCTGCCGCAGAACTCCGCCGAGCTGACCTCGTACACCGTCTACCGGTGGGAGTGTGCGATCCGCTCTTCGGTGGTGCTGGGCTTCGTGGGTGCCGGTGGCCTGGGCCAGCAGATCGACAGCGCGATGAAGATGTTCAACGGTGGCGAGGTGGCCACGCTGCTGATGGTTTTCGTCGCCCTCGTGGCCTTGGCCGATCGGGTCAGTGCCTGGTTGCGGGCGTGGTTGGGATGAGGCTCGGCCTGCTGCTGCTATGCCTCGGCACACTGGTGGTGGCCAGCTTCACCTCGCTGGACCTGCAATGGGCGCAGTTCGCTTCGCTGGACGCGCTGCGCAGCATGGGGCGGTTCCTGGCCGAGTTCGTGCCGCCAGACACCCAGCCCGCCTTCCTGCGCAAGGTCGCCCAGGGCACAGCCGAAACCTTGGCCATGTCGGCCCTGGGCACCCTGCTCGCGGCTCTCGGGGGCTTGGCGCTGGCCCTGCCGGCCAGCCGCCCTGCGCCGCTCGCACGTGGCCCCGTGCGGCTGGTGCTCAACGTGCTGCGCGCCATCCCGGAGCTGGTCTGGGCCGCGCTGCTGCTGATCTCGGCCGGCCTCGGCCCGTTTGCCGGCACCCTGGCCCTGGCCGTGCACACCACCGGCGTGCTGGGCCGCCTGTTCGCCGAGGCGCTGGAGAACGCACCCCCGGGCCCCGGCGCGGCACTGCGCGCCCAGGGGGCCGGCGCCGCACAGGTGTTCTTCTATGCCACCCTGCCACAGGTGCTGCCGCAGTTGGTCAGCTACACGCTGTACCGCTGGGAGAACAACATCCGCGCGGCGGCCGTGCTGGGCGTGGTCGGTGCGGGTGGCCTGGGCCAGTTGCTGGCCTTTCACATGGGCCTGTTCCACATGGGCAAGACGGCCACCATCCTGGGGGCGATGCTGGTGCTCGTGGCAGCCGTGGATGCCTTGAGCTACGGGGCGCGGCGGTTGGCCACGCGCTGAGCCTCATAGCGTGCACTAGGCACTTGGCGCCCGGCACCCGGCACCCGGCAATCAGGCCACGCCGTTGCCTGCTTCGAACGCCTCCTCGAAGACCGAGTAGCCGGCCAGGTCTGCGTGGGCAAAGCGCAAGCGCCCCCTGGCCTGGCGAAGGGCGGTGCGCGCCGGGTCGCTGCGGGTGCCAGGAACCGGGATGCTCATCGCGTGACCATGGCGCATCAGGTCAACCTGGCGGACGCGGCGCGGCAGATCCGGGTGCAGCGTCGCCGCAAGATCCGCCACCACGAGCCGCGCCCAATCGCCAGCTGACCCGGTCAGCAACCGGGCGCGCTGCACCTCGGGCAGCGCGTGGTACGCCGTCAGCAGGGGAGGTTCACGCACCGGGTGCAGCGATTGGTGGGTGGCGTCGACATAGCCCAACGCGCTGCTGGTGCCAGCTGGCGCGTAGGCAACGTTGTCCCAGCTCGGCGGCGCGCCGGCCCGGTCGAGCAATGGAGCGTCCAGATGCAGATTGGCCACCAGCCAGGGCGCGTGGTGCGTCCGCGCTGCGGCCTGCGTCAGAGCCAGCGTGGGGTTCACGATCACCCGTGCGGCCACGAACAGGGGCAGAGCAGACACCACCAGGGGCGCGGACCAGGCTTCGGCCTGTTGCGTGCCTTCGTTCCAGACCGTCACCTCCACGCCGTGCCGGCCTTCGTCGACACGCCACACCGTGCGGCCGGTGTGGACGCGCGCCGCATGCGGTGCCACCAACTGGCGCACCAGCCAGGCGTTGCCTTCGGGCCAGGTGAAAACCGCATCCGTCGCCTCGGCCTCGTCGCCAGGCGCGTGGAAGCCGTGGCGGCTGGCGAAGTAGTGGATGCCGGCCCAGGCCGAGACGGTGGCCAGGCCCGCGCCGTAGTCGTCGCGGCAGGCGTAGTCCAGGTGGGCCAGCAGGCGCTCGTCGCCAAGGCCCTCGCGGGCCAGCCAGGCGGCGAAGGTCTCGGCGTCCAGTGCTGCGTGGCCGGCTGTCCATGTCACTCGGTGGCTCGGCACGGCGAAGCCCAGGGTGCGCTGCAGGTGGCCCACGCGCTGGCCGAAGGCCCGGTACTGAGCCAGCGTGGCCGGCCGCCCCTCGGCCGACGGCAGCAGCCCGTCCTGCCAGGCACCCGCCATGAAGAGGCGCTCCTGCGGGCTGTGGCACAGGTGCCGCTCGTCCGGCACCGTGCGGCCGAGTTCGTGGCGCAGCAGGCCGATCTCGTGCAGCCACTCGCTCACCCCCCGGGCCTGCGGGCCGGGCAGCGGCAGGTAATGTGCGCCCAGGGGGCAGGGCCGCCCGCGCAGGACATGGCCGCGGCTGTTGCCACCGGCCTCGTCCTCCAGCTCCAGCAGTTGCGCGTCGTCGTGGCCGGCACGCACCAGGGCGCGCAGTGCGGACAGCCCGGCGATGCCTCCCCCCAGCACCAGCGCGCCAGCGCGCCGCCTCACCGCCGGCGCCGGCAACGAGCCGGCTTTGTCCCGCAGCCGGTGGCCGCGTTCGGCGCTGGCGCCGACCCAGCGGCTGGTGAAGGCGGGCGCCTCGTCGAGCCCGCAGGCCGCGAGGCCGGCCGCGCCGGCGGCGAGCAGGGTGCGCCGCCTCATTCGTGGACCCGGCCCCACTCGGATTCGAAGGTCTGCACCAACACCTGATTGGACAACCGGTTCGGCTCGGCTGGCAGGCGGGCCATGTCGGGCGGGAAGTTCAGCAGCGGCGGGATGCCGTCCAGCGTCAGGAAGCGCAGATCAGGCGGCAAGGCGGTGGGCTGGCGCCAGGGCCGCCGGCTGGCGACCACGAAACCCCATTCGCCGAAGCTGGGCACATGCGCGTGGTACGGCGTGGCGGTGAGGCCCACGGCCTCGACGGTGGCCACCACCGTCCAGAAGCTGCGCCGGGCGATCAGCGGCGAGGTGGTCTGGATCACCGCGTAGCCGCCAGCCGCGAGGTGTTGGTCCATCAGCGCATAGAAGCTGGTGGTGTAGAGCTTGCCGAGGGCGAAATTGCTGGGGTCCGGGAAATCGACCACGATCACGTCGTAGGTGTCGGCCTGCTGCTCCAGCCAGCCGAAGGCATCGGCGTTGACGATGCGCAGCCTGGGGCTCAGCAGGGCGCGCTGGTTCAGCTCGGCCAGACGGGGCTGCTGGCTGAACAGCGCGGTCATGCGCGGATCCAGCTCGACCAGGGTGACCTGCTCGACGGTCGGGTACCGCAGCACCTCGCGCACCGCCATGCCGTCGCCGCCACCCAGCACCAGCACCCGCTTCGCCGCACCATGGGCGGCCATCGCGGGATGCACCAGGGCCTCGTGGTAGCGGTACTCGTCTTTGGAGTGGAACTGCAGGTTGCCGTTGAGAAACAGGCGCACGCCGGCCGGGCCGCCGGTGACCACCACCCGCTGGTAGGCGCTGGTCTCGCGGAAGAGGATGGATTCGCCATAGAAGCGGTCCTCGGCCCAGGTGGTGAGTTGGTCGGCTGCTGCGAAGGCGCCCAGCAGCAGCGCCACCACGGCCACACAGGCCAGCGCATGGGCGTTCCAGCGGCGCAGCTCGCCGCGGAACATCCACAGGGCCCAGGCGGCCACCGCAGCGTTCAGCAGGCCGAAGGCCAGGCCGGTGCGGATCAGCCCGAGATGCGGCACCAGCAGCAGCGGGAAGGCCACCGCCACGGCCAAGGCGCCCAGGTAGTCGAAGGTCAGCACCTGGGCCACCAGGTCCTTCAGGGCATAGCGCTGGCTGAACTGGCGTTTCAGGATGCGCATCACCAGCGGGATCTCGAGGCCCACCAGCACGCCCACCGTGCCCACCGCGCCGTACATCAGCACCCTGAACGCCATGGCTCCGCTGGCCGGCAGGCTGGCATGGGCGGCGAACAGCGCGGCCGGCATCAAGCCGCCGAGAAGGCCCACCATCAGCTCCAGCCTCAGGAACTGCGCCACCAGCTGGCGCTCGATGAACTTCGACAGCCACGAGCCGATGCCCATGGCGAACAGGTAGGCGCCGATGATGGTGGAGAACTGCAGCACCGAGTCGCCCAGCAGGTAGCTGGCCAGAGCGCCGGCCGCCAGCTCGTAGACCAGCCCGCAGGCGGCGATGACGAACACCGAGGCCAGCAGCAGCACCTCAGCCGGTTGCACGCTGGCCGGGGCCTCCGGACTTTCAATCAGGGGGGTTGGCATCCGGGGTTGGCGGGGTTAGGGTGTGGCATGGGTCACCGGCTCAGCCAGCAAGCCCCGGCCGAGTGGTGGGCGGCCCTGCAGTCGGGTGCGCGTGCCGCCGTGCTGTCGCCCTGGTGGGCCGTGTCGGTGCTGAGTGCCGAGAAGTCTTTCGTCGACAACCAACTGCTCGGTTCGCCCCGCCTGAACGCCTGGGGCCTGCACCGCTGGCGTGTCTGCACCTCGCATGTGCTGGCCGCGCGGCGCCGGGCCCGGCTGACCGACCTGCTCGACGGCATGGACGCCTCCACGTTCGAGCGCAACGGCTTCATCATCAAACGCAATGTGCTGCCGGACGACGAGTTCCAGCAATTGCGCCGCCAGGTGCTGGGCCACCGCGCCCCGGCGCGTGCGAGGGTGCACGGCGACACGGTCACGCGGCATATCGCCGTGAACCCGGGGCTGCTGCGTGCTGCACCCGGCCTGGCCGCGCTGCTGCAGGGGCCGCTGTGGAACGGCCTGACCCGCTATGTGGCGGCCTGCGACCGGGCACCGATGGCCTGTGTGCAATCGGTGCAGACCCACGCCACGCTGGGCGATCATGATCCGCAGACCCACCTGCACGCCGACAGCTTCCACCCGACCATGAGGGCCTGGTATTTCCTGACCGACGTGGGCAACGACGATTCGCCGTTCTGCTACGTGCCCGGCTCGCATCGGCTGACACCGGCCCGGCTGGCCTGGGAGCATGAACGCAGCCTGCGCGGCCCGGCCCAGGGGGACCGCCATGCCGCGCACGGTTCGGCGCACATCGACCGCAACGACCTTGCGGCATTGGGCCTGGGCCACCCGGCTCGGCTGACGGTGCCGGCCAACACCTTGATCGTTGCCGACACCTTCGGCTTCCACAAGCGGGCCCGGGCGCGCCGGCCGACGATGCGTATCGAAGTCTGGGCCCGAGACCGACCCAGGCCCTTCCTGCCCGGGCCCACGGATGCCACCCTCGGCCTGCTGGGGCTGCGCGATCACCGCGTCGATCTGGGCTGGGCCGTGCGAGACCTTGCCGGGCTCCTGGGCGCAGGCCGCAACCCCTGGCAGCCGTGCGGTGTGCTGGCGCCGGACGCCCCGTCCCCGCCCGGCCTGCGGCCCGTGGCTGACGATCATTCGCGCTAGCCGTGGATCGACGCGGCCACGATGAGCCCGATCGACAGGCACATCGCTGCCACCACCACGGCCAGCGCCATGTTGTGCTTGGCGACGATTTCGTCCCACAGGTCGTAGGGCGTGAACTTGTCGATGATCACGAAGCAGATCCAGAAAATCAGCACGCCCATCAGCGCGAACAACATCGAGCCGAAGAAGACGCCGGGTTTGAGCCATTCGATGCCCATCATGGAGGACCTCCGTTTTCACTTCACTTGTGGCCGCCCGAGCCGCTGGAGTAGCCGCCGAAGCTGCCGCCGCCGGTTCGGAACCCGCCTGAACGCTGGTTGTTCAGGCACTGTTGGTACTCGGTGCTCGCCGCGCCAAAGGTGGCCTTGGCCTCGTCGCAATCGTCGCTGCCGCCGCACTGGGCCATCATCGCGACCACTGCCAACACCACCACCAGCATGATGACGCCCTGGTTCAGGCCGCCGGAACCGCCGCCCAGGGTGCCCAGGGTGGACAGCGGCGCGCTGTCGCGGTGAAGGGCCGCACGCGCGGCCGGCGCGATGCGGAAGGCGCTGGCCACCACGGCGGCGTCCAGCGGCTGGCCGAGCGACCAGGTGACCTCGTCACCGACCTGCTCGCGTGACAGCAGCGCTCCGCGCGGGCCGGCATAATCTGTCACCTGTGCGCGTTCCTCGCGCTGCACGCGCCAGTAGAACTCCCCCTGCACCCAGGTCACCTTGGCGTCGTAGCGCCAGCGCTGCGAGAAAGCCAGGCCCTGCCAGCTCGCGCCGGTGCCGGTGGCCCGTGGCGCCCCGGTGAGCGGCCGCATCCAGCTCCAGCCCTCGTCGGTGTCGACCAGGAAGGCGAAGCCGGTGCTGCGGTGGTACAGCAGGTACTCGCGCCAGAAGGTCTGTTCATCGTCGCCGCCGGGCTCGGGCAGGTCGCAGCGTTCCAGGTAGCCAACCACCTGCCAATCCAGCGGCCCTTCGGCACCCAGCGCCAGGTGGCCGCTGCTGCCGAGCGGAATCTGCGGCTCCAGGCCGCCGGCGCCCGAGTTGTTCTGCGCGTAGTGCCGCAGATCCCCGCCGGCCCCCTGCGACAGATCCACCACCGCCCGGCACTGCGGGCAGCTGATCGACAGGCTGCTGGCCAGGGTGGGGGCGAGCGCGGCGCCACAGCTCGGGCAGGGCACCTGGCGGGCCTGCAAGGTCTTCTCGGCCGGGCCTTCGCGCAGCCCCTGCAGCGCCAGTTCGGCCAGCCGCACCGCGCGGCCGACCGACCAGGCCGGCGCGGCCGGGTTGGCGTAGTCCAGCGTGCCGACCTCGTCGCGCTCGTTGCGCAGATCGGCCACCGTGAAGCTGCCCTGCATGCGGGGTGGCCGCGGCAGCTCGCCCTGTGCCGCCAGCAGCGAGGCGCTGACCACCGAGGCCACGCTCCAGACGCTGCCATCCACCAGCCGGCGCTCGCCGGCGTGCAACTCGTCCGATGCCGGCCACTCGGCCAGCGGCGGCCGGTCGAAGGCCAGCACATAGGCCCCGTTGTCTTCGCTCAGCCAGCCGGACTTGCCGTTCTCGAACAGCGCGTGCCACTCGTTCCAGGTGCCCTCGGCGTACCGGTACTGCAGACGGCCCACCAGGCTGAATGCCACGCCCTGGTGGGTGCCGCCGGCGCCCAGCTGCAGTGGGGAGTGGTCGTCGAACAACTCGGCGCTGACGCCGATGCGCCGCAGCGCGTCGCCCTCGCGCACAACCGTGCTGCGGCAGAAGCTGCAGACCGCGCTGGCCGACGCGGCAGAGGCGAAGTCGACCGGCGCACCGCAGCCCGGGCACGCGGCGCGCCAGGCCCTATGTGGCGGTTCGTTCGCCAAGGTGAAAGACTCTCTGCCTCAAGGCGGCGCTCAGACCAGCTTCTTCAGCAGCTCGCCCTTCTTGGTGCTGAACTCCTCGTCGGTGAGGATGCCCTTGGCCTTCAGCTCGGCCAGCTTCTCGATCGTGGCCATCACCTCGTCGGCCTTCATGGGCGCCGCGGCGGCGCTGCCCGGCGGAGGCATCTGGGCCGCGCCGGCGTTCAGTCCCTGGCTGAGCTGCTGCGCCAGCATCTGGCCCATCGCCACCCCGGCACCGAGGCCCAGCGCGTCGCCGGCCACGCCACCGCCGCCCTGGCCCACGCCCTCGGCCAGCTTGGGGATGGCCTGCGCCGTCTGGTACTGCATGAACTGGCCCATCTTGTCGCCGACCATGCCCATGCCGATCTTCTGGTCGAGCACCTTCTGCAGTTCCTCGGGCAGCGACACGCTTTGCACGGTGACGCTTTCGAGCTTCAGGCCGATCGCGTCGAACGAGGCCTCGGTGGCCGCCTTCAGCTGCTGCGCGAACTCGACCTGGTTGGCCGCCAGATCCAGGAAGGGGATGCCGCTGGCGGCGACCGCGTCGCTGATGTGCTGCAGCATCATCCCGCGCAACTGGCCGTCGATGTCCTCCACCGTGTAGCGGTCTCGCGTGCCGGAGATCTCGGTGTGGAACTTCTTCGGGTCGGCCACCCGGTAGGCATAGTTGCCGAAGGCACGCAGCCGCACAGCGCCGAAATCCTTGTCGCGGATGGTGATGGGCTGGCTGGTGCCCCAGCGCTGATCCACCTGCTGGCGGGTGCTGAAGAAGTAGACATCGCTCTTGAAGGGGCTCTCGAAGAGCTTGTCCCAGTTCTTCAGGTAGGTGAGGATCGGCAGTGTCTGTGTCGTCAGCTTGTGCATGCCGGGGCCGAACACATCGGCCACCTGACCTTCGTTGACGAACAGCGCCACCTGGCTTTCGCGCACCGTCAGCGAGCCACCGTACTGGATCTCGTTGTCGGCCATGGGGTAGCGCCAGGCCAGCGTGCCATCGCCGCTTTCGGTCCATTCGAGGATGTCGATGAACTGCTTCTTGATGAAATCCATCAGGCCCATGGTGGCGTGCTCCCGGATGTGGCCGGCTGGTTGCCGATGCGGCGAATAATACGCGCGGCATCCCTCACTCTCAGGCAATCCATGACCTCACCCATCGCTGCTTCCCCCGAACCGGCGCCTGTGCGCCTGGCGGTGATCGGCGCCGGCCCGGTCGGCCTGGCGCTGGCGCTGTACGCGGCGCGGCTCTGGCCCCTGGCGCAGGTGACCGTGTTCGACGCCCGCCCAGCGGAGAAGGATGTTTCCGGCGACCCGCGCACCCTGGCGCTCAGCCTGGGCAGCGTGCAGCTGCTGCAGCGGCTGGAGGTCTGGCCGGCCGACGATGCGCAACCGATCCTGCAGGTGCATGTCTC
>CAYJEC010000035.1:0-13975 GCA_964369025.1 uncultured Ideonella sp.
TGGGGCCTGCGATCGCAGGCGCCACCACCACCCTGCGGGCACCGTGGGTGGCATTCCTGCAGGCACGCCCTGGTGGTGCCTTGGCAGGGGGTTCGGGCATGCGGGCGCAGGCCCCATTCGCGGTCGCCCAGGCGGTGGCGCGAGAACACGGTGTTGACGAGGCGATGGTGGCGGTCTACAGGCGGTGGCCCGCGAGCGTGGGCCGGAGAACGCATGCCCGGGCCCCCTGCCACGCGCCGACCTCCGCGCGCGTGAGCCGCACACCCGACACTTGGCCCCCATCGGTTGCCACGGGTCGAACGCAGACAGTCGCGCTTCGAGCATTGCGAAACCTCCGGGCTTCACTTCAGGTGGTCAGCGCATGCAGCGCTTCGTCGAAGGCATCCAGGAGCCGGGCGATGTCGGCGTCGGTGGTATCCGGGCAGACCAGCATCATGTTGTGGAAGGGTGTGATCAGCACGCCGCGGTTCAGCAAGAACAGGTGAAGTGCGTGCTCCAGCGCAGGGTCCATTGCCGCCTCGGCCTGACTGCCATTGCGAGGTGGCGCGGGGCAGAACTGGAACTCGCAGCGCGCGCCGACCTGGCTCACGCACCAGGGCAGGCCGTGGCAGGCGATGACCTTGCGCAGCCCGCCCGCCAACTGCTCGCAGCGCTGCTGCATGGGTGCGAACACGGCCTCTGTCATCAGCGTCGACAGCGTGGCGCGCATGGCGGCCATCGCCAGCAGGTTACCGCTCAGCGTGGTGCCGATGCCCGAGTGCCCGGGCGGTGCGGCGCGCTTGGCGCGTACCGCCGCCTCGGCCAGGTCTGCGCTGAACCCGTAGGCTGCGCACGGCACGCCGCCACCGAGCGGCTTGCCCAGCACCACCGCATCGGGCCGCAGGCCGTGGGCGCGGGTGTAGCCGCCGGGGCCGCTGGAGACGGTGTGGGTTTCGTCCAGCACCAGGCGAGCGCCATGGCGACGGATCAGCGCCTGTGCGGCTTCCCAGAAGCCCGGATCGGGCAGCACCATGCCGATGTTGGTCATCACCGGTTCGGCCAGGACACACGCCACGTCGCCGGGTGCCAGTGCGGCCTCCAGCGCCGCCAGGTCATTGAACTCCACCACCCGGGTGGTGGCGGTCAGGTCCTGCACCTGGCCGAGCAGGCTGTCGCGCTGCACCGGCCGGCCACCGACGAGGTCCACGAACACATCGTCCACCGTGCCGTGGTAGCAGCCATTGAAGACCAGCAGCGTTCGCCGGCCGGTGGCGGCCCGCAGCCAACGCAGCACGAAACGGTTGGCGTCGGTGGCCGTGAGGGCGAACTGCCACAGCGGCAGGCCGAAGCGTTCGGCCAGCAACTCGCCGACCACCGCGGCGTCTTCGCCTGGCAGCATGGCCGTCAGGCCACGCGCCGCCTGTGCCTGGACGGCTGTGGTGACGGTGGGCGGCGAGTGGCCGAACATCGCGCCCGTGTCGCCCAGGCAGAAGTCGGCCAGGCGGTGGCCATCGGCGTCGACCAACTCGGCGCCGTGGGCTTCGGCCACCTGGAGCGGGAAGGGCGTGGCCCAATCGTTCATCCAGTGCAGCGGCACACCGAACATCAGATGTTGCGCCGCGCGGGATGCCATTGCGGCGGATTGCGGGTTGCGGTCGCGGTAGAGCGCTCGCTCGGCCGAGGCCAGGAGAATCAGGCGTTCGCGCGAGATGCCCGCCAGTGGGGACAGGGTCGACTGCATCATGACCTCACACCAGCAGCAGCAGGTGTTCACGCTCCCACGAACTGATCACTCGGTTGTAGGTGGCGTACTCCAGCTCCTTGACTGCGCAGAAGGCATCGACGAAGGCGGAGCCCAGGGTCTCGCGCATCGGCTCGCAGGCACGCATCAGCTTGATCGCGTCCTCCAGGTGGCGTGGCAACTCGTGTTCGACGTTCCAGGCGCTGTCGGTGGTGGCCTCGCTGGGGCTGCGCTTGTCCCTGAGGCCGAGCAGGCCGCAGGCCAGCGTCGCCGCCATGGCGAGGTAGGGGTTCACGTCGACGCCCGGTACCCGGTTCTCGACCCGCCGGTTGTCCGGCCCGGACTTGGGCACGCGGATACCGCAAGTGCGGTTGTCCAGGCCCCAGCGCACGTTGATCGGTGCCGACATGAACGGCGAGAGCCGCCGGTACGAGTTGACATACGGCGCGAACAGCGGCATCAGTTGGGGGATGTAGGTCTGCAGCCCGGCGATGTAGTGGCCGAAGGCCTCGCTGGCACTGCCGTCGTCGCGGCTGAAGAGATTGCGGCCGTCGGCGCCGTGGATGCTTTGGTGGATGTGCATCGCGCTGCCGGGCTCCTGCTCCATCGGCTTGGCCATGAAGGTGGCGAAAACGCCGTGGCGCAAGGCGGTCTCTCGCACGGTGCGCTTGAACAGGAACACCCGGTCGGCCAGATCCAGCGGTTCGCCGTGCGAGAAGTTGATCTCCATCTGGCCGGGGCCGGCCTCGTGGATCAAGGTCTCGACACCCAGGCGGTGCTGCTCGCAGAAGCCGGAGAGCTCCATGAAGAACGGGTCGAAGTCGTTGACAGCGTCGATCGAGTAGCTCTGCCGTCCCACCTCGGGCTTGCCGGTACGGCCCAGCGGCGGCTGCAGTGGCTCGTGCGGGTTCTGCTGGCGCGCGACGAGGTAGAACTCCATCTCCGGGGCCACCACTGGCGTCATGCCCAGTTCGGCGTACTGCGCCAGCACGCGGCGCAGCACGCCGCGGGGCGAGATCTGCACCGGGCTGCCGTCCCACTCCTGGCAATCGTGGATCACAACCGCCACCGGCTCGGCGGCCCAAGGCACCAGGCGCACCGTGCGCGCGTCGGGCACGCAGACCATGTCGGGATCGGTGTCGCCCACGAAGGGCCCGTTGTCAGGCTGCTGGCCGTTGACCGTGTTCAGCAGCACGCTCTTGGGGATGCGCATCTCGCCGGCAGCAAGGAAAAGGTCGCGCGGAAGGATCTTGCCGCGCGCGATGCCGGTCATGTCCGGGATCACGCATTCCACCTCGTGGATGCGGTGCTGGGTGAGGAAATCTTCGATGGGGCGGGGCATGGGGCGCCTTGGATCTGCAAGGCCGACATCTTAGCTGTTTGCGATGGATGTGATCACAAAATACGCGGCATGCCTTTGGCGCCGCCTCAGCCATTTGAACGTGTCGCTCCGCTCTGTACCATTGCCAGGCACGCTTCGGCTGCGCGACCCCACTCGATCGGACAACCCATGAGCATCCTCGTCCTCAACGGCCCCAACCTCAACCTGCTCGGCACGCGTGAGCCGCAGATCTACGGGGCCGACACGCTGGCCGACGTCGAGCGCCGCCTGGTCGACGAAGGGAGCGCGCTGGGCCTGCAGGTCAGTTGCTTCCAGAGCAACCACGAGGGCGCGTTGATCGACAGGATCCACGCGGCCCGGCTGGACGGCACGCGAGCCTTCATCGTCAACCCCGGCGGCCTCACCCACACCAGTGTGGCCTTGCGCGACGCCTTCGCCGGCGTGGCGCTGCCGCTCGTGGAGGTGCACATCAGCAACGTCCACAAGCGCGAGCCGTTCCGCCACCACTCCTACATCTCCGGCATCGCTGAGGGCGTGATTGCCGGCCTGGGCGTGATGGGCTACAGCGCGGCGCTGCGCTTCCTCGCTGCCGCGCTGAGCGCGCCGCCAACCGCCGCCTGACGGCCGTGGTTCAGTAGTTGATCCGGAAGCGCCGGTCCTCGAAGCGCAGCACAGCGCTTTTGGGCCCGATGCGCTCCAGCACGAGCCCGGGCGCGACCTGCCCGCCTTCGTGGACGACATCGCCGTTGAGGATCAGGAAGCGGTTCTTTGCATCGTCCGAGTAGATCGACCCACCGACCACCAGCGGCTGGATCTGCTTGCGTACGTCTGCAGGCAGTTCCGCCAGCGCGACGATCGGCGACGTCGGCGGCTCGGCCGATGCGGGCGCAGCGCGCGGCGGCGGCATGACAGTGGCCCTTCGCACGACCGGTGCGGGCGCGGTGGCAAGCGCAGGAGCAGGTGCTGCAGCCACAGCGGCCTGGGCTGGCACGGTGACTGTCGGCGCGGGCGGTGGCGGCACCGGCACGGGCGCCACGGCCGCCGGCACCACCTCAGGCGGGGCCGCAGACAGTGGCGTGGGCAGTGGCGCATGCGCGTCAGCGCCCATGCGCCAGGCAATGGCCACCGCGATCGCTGCCGCGATCAGCCCCGCAGCGATCAAGCCCCAGCGTGGCGGCCGGCGCGGGCCGCTTCCGTCATCGGTGGTCAGTGTGATCGGCTGCGCGTGCAGCCCGGGCACGTGGCCGCGCTCGCGTTCGGCGTCGGCCCGCTTCAAGGCGTCGAGGATGTAGGACATCGTGTTTCCTGCGGCCTTCAGCGGCGCGTGCCGGGCAAGAGCCGGGGTTCGTCGATCCCGCTCGCGCGGTTCAGGTGCATCACCGTCAGCGGCCCGGGCAGGCCGTCGGGCGACAGGCCCTGGGCCACCTGAAAGGCCGACACCTGAGCCGGCAGCGGCGCCGTGGCGGGGTTGTCTGGCGCCTGAAGCCGGGCCAGGCGCTCGGCGAGCCAATCCGAGGCAGGTCCAGTCCCGTTGACCATGCCGGCCGGTCCGGCATAGCCCGGCGGCGTCCGCCACAGCGTGTAGAACTCACCGCGCCACACCGCCCCCAGGCTGGACAGCGGTACCTGCACACTGGCAGTGCCGCGCCGCAGGGTGGCGATGTCGCCGTCCAGCACGCTCAGGAGCACGTGGTAGGGCTTGCCATTGGCGTCGCGCAACACCACGATGCCTGGCCGGTCGAGTTGCCTCACCACACCCAGGCTGCTGGCCCCCTTGTAGCACTGCAGTTGCAGGCCGGCCGCCACACCGCAGGGGTCGTTGGTGTCGCCGAGCAGCACCCCCCAGGCCGTGGCCAGTTCGCGCCATGCATCCGCCTCGCCTCGCAATTGCCTGGCGAAGGCGGCACGCAACTCGGCCGCATCCAGTGCGGGTGGCCGCGGCTGGGAGGCCGCTGCCGTCACGGCCAACGCCGAGGCCGCCAGGGCTGCGGGCGCGGCCGGCACGGGCGCGGCGGTTGTCGGGGCAGCGGCGGTCGTTGCGGCAGTCGGTGGCAGTGCGGGGGCCGGCCACAGCGCCCATGCCGCTGCTCCCGCGACCAACGTGCCTGCGGCGAGGCCACCTGCCCAGCCAGCCCAGCCTGCGGCCGAGGCGGGGCGGGTTTCGGTGGGCGTGCCGGGGCCGAAGACCTCGGCCGCGGCGCGCTCGATCACCTCCACGCCGATACGCGCCTGACCGGTCGCATAACCACCCAGCAGGGCGCGGTCGCACAGCAGGTTGACGCGGCGCGGCACGCCGCGCGCAAGCTGGTGGATGCGGCGCAGGGCCACGGCGTCGAAGGGCGAAGCGCCACCCAGCCCGGCCACGCCCAACCGGTGCGCCACATACTGCGCGGTCTCGGCTTCGCTCAGCGCCTCCAGGTGGTAGCGGGCGATGACCCGTTGGGCCAGTTGCTCCAGCTCTGGCCGGGCCAGCATCTGGCGTAACTCGGGCTGGCCGATCAGGATGATCTGCAGCAGCTTGCGTTCGCTGGTTTCCAGGTTGGTCAGCAGGCGCAACTGCTCCAGCACATCGGCCGAGAGGTTCTGTGCCTCGTCGATGATCAACACATTGGTCTGCCCGACGCCATGGGTGCGCAGCAGAAACTCGTTGAGAGGGTCGATGAAGTCCTTGATCGTGCGCGCCACGCCGGGATGCTCAGGAGGCAACGGGATGCGGAACTCGTCGCACACCGTCTTCAGCAACTCGTGCACGGTGAGCTTGGGGTTGAAGATGTAGGCCACGTTGCAGCGCGGCGGCACCTGCTCCAGGAAGCAGCGGCAGACGGTGGTCTTGCCCGCACCGATCTCGCCGGTCAGCAGAACGAAGCCGCCGCCGCCCTTCAACCCATAGATCAGGTGCGCCAGGGCCTCGCGGTGCCGCTCGCTCATGAACAGGTAGCGGGGGTCCGGGGCGATGGAAAACGGCGGCTGCTTCAGGCCGAAGAACTTCGCGTACATGGCAGGGAGGATACCCGCCCGAGGCCCACTGCCCCAGGCCAAGGTAGGCTTGAGGTTCGCTCGAAACGCCATAGGAGGCCCGATGACCCCCACATACCAGCGCATGCAGGCGCTGTCCGGCCAACACCACCTTGAAGGCCGCTACCAACCCGGCACCGGGGCCCGACGCGATCTCATTGACCCGGCCACCGAGCAGCCCACCGGCTTCTACTGCGAGGCCACGCCGGACGAGATCGACAGGGCGGTGGAGGCGGCTGGCGCGGCTCACCGGGGCTGGTGGGCACTGAGCGCGCTGGACCGAGCCAACGCCTTGCACCAGGTGGCCGACAGGCTGCTGGCGTGCACCGCCGAGGTGGGCGAATGCCTGACCCGGGAAATGGGCAAGCCATTCCGCGAGTCGAACTGGGAGATCGGGGCCTCGGCCAGTGCCTTCCGCTACTTCGCCGAACTGGCCCGGCACGACCAGGGCCGCGTGGCCGGCCCGGCCATTGCCGGGCAGTTGCACATGACGCTGCACGAGCCGCTGGGCACGGTGGTCTCCATCGTGCCTTTCAACTACCCCGCACTGCTGTTCGGCTGGCAGGCCGCCGCCGCGCTGGCCGCCGGCAACGCGATCATCGTGAAGCCCTCCGAACTGACGCCGTTGACGCTGTTGATGCTGGCCCCGGTGTTCGACCATCTGCCGCCCGGCTTGGTCCAGGTGTTGACGGGCGGGGCGGCGACAGGGCAGCGGCTGGTCGAGCACCCGCGCACCCACGGCGTCGCGTTCACCGGCAGCGTGCCGGCTGCGCAGGCGGTGGCGCAGTCGGCCGCGAGGCGATTCAAGCCGACGCTGGTCGAGGCCTCCGGCAATGACCCGTTCATCGTCATGCCCTCGGCGCCGCTGGATGTGGTGGTGCGGGGCGCGGCCTTCGCCGCCTTCCTGAACTGCGGCCAGGTCTGCACCTCGGCCGAACGCTTCTACGTGCACGAGGCGGTCTACGAGCCCTTCCTGGCAGGGCTTACCGAGCAGGCCCGTCGATTGCGCCTGGGCAATGGGCTGGGCAAGGTGGATCTGGGCCCGATGGCCAGCGAGCGCGAGCGCAGCCGTGTCGAACACACGGTGGCCCGGGCGCTGGAGCAGGGTGCCAGGCTGCGATGCGGCGGCCGCCGGCCACCAGAGCTGACGCGTGGCTGGTTCTACGAGCCCACGGTGCTGGAAGTGACGCAGGCTATGGAGATCATGCACGGCGAGTGCTTCGGCCCCCTCGCCCCGGTGTGCCGGGTTGCCAGCCTGGACGAGGCCATCGCGCTGGCCAACGATTCAGAGTTCGGCCTCGGTGCCAACCTCTACACCGCCGATCTGGCTGAGGCGATGCGCGCCGTGAATGAGATCGAGTCGGGCATCGTGTGGGTCAACACGCCGCTGAACGACAACGACGCCGTGCCCTTTGGTGGCCGCAAATTCACCGGCTCCGGGCGTGAACTCGGCGCCGAGGGCCTGGCGCAGTTCCGGCGCTCGAAAATGGTGGTGATCGCGCCCAGCGCCCAAGCCGACCCGGAGTGGTTTCCCTACCCTGACCGGGATGCGTTTTCAGGCCCTGCCTCCTGAATATCAAACCGTGACGTTGCCGGCCAGCGTGATGGTCACCCCCATGCCGCTGGCGTCGGGTTGATTCACGCTGCAGCCATAGGGGCGCAGATCGGCCGCTGCCCAGCGTGCCGAGCGCTCGTTGGCGTGGTTGAACCACAGGGTGGCGGCCGGTCCACCGTGCTTGACCACCCGGGCGATGGCCTCGTCGTTCGGGTGGCCGAAGATCGCCCCATTGGTGCTGACCACGTAGTGCGTGGCCTGCACCGTGCGGATCAGGTCGGTGGTCACGTTGGCGCGGCTGCCGTGGTGGCTGAGCTTGAAGACATCCACCTTCCAGGGCAGGGTGACACCCCTGCGCGCCGCCAGAGCCTCCAACGCCTCGACAAGCACCGGCGCGTAGGCGTCCGCAGCCAGCAGCACCGAAGCGCCGGCATGCTCCACCAACAGCGCAATGCTGGAGCCGTTGGCCGGCGCATGGTCGAGCGCGCTGGCGCGTTCGGCCAGGGCCTCGACGTCTGGCGGGCCAGCCTCACGCGAAGCACCCACGGGCGGCGGCTGGTCGGGCAGCCGCAGCCGAGCCAATTCCTTGGCCCAGACCTTGAACAGCGTGGCCAAGGTGGCCGGCGTCGGCGACAACAGCGTGAGCCGAGGGGCACCCGGTTCGGTGGGCAGTTCGACGAACGGCTGCTCTTCGGTGGTCACCACATTCTTGCCGCGCCAGGCCCGGTTCCACGGCAAGGGCGTGTGTTCGGCCCCCAGCAGCGTGGCCAGCGAGTGGCCCTCGGCCACACCCCGGCTCATCGGCGGGCGGGGCGGCGCATTGAACCAGACATCGCCGTAGCTCAGGTTCAGGCTGCGGTCGTTGAACAAGCCCTGTGCTGCGCCGATGTGGTCGTGGTCGATGTGGCTGATCACGGCCAGGTCGATGTGGCGCCGGCCCTCCGCATTCACCGGGATGCCCGCGAGCCGCTTCTTGAGCATCGGCCAGCACTCGTCGGGCCCGGTGTCCACCAGCATTCGCCAGTCGCCGGACGGCCCGGTGCAGGTCACCAGCAATGCATCCCCGTAGCTGGCGGGCAGGGCCTCGAAACGGATTGCTGGATGAATCTTCGATGGGGCCATCGTGTTTTCTCGCGTTTTGCGGGCCGGCTGTGTGCATTCTGCGCCATGGCATGACTGCATTGACGCGCCTGCGCAGACGAACTAGCGTACCGACCGACGCACCATCTCAAAGGAATGCCATGTCGAGCCGCGTTTGCAGTGCCACCACCTTGATCACGAAGTTGACCTTGTGGTTGGGGTTGATGCTGGCGCCGGCCTGGGCTCTTGCCAAGGATCTTGATCGATTCTCCGACCAGCAACTCGATGCAGCGCTCTTCGCCGAGCTGGACGACGAATCACTCGAGGACTGTGGGCTCGACGAACCGAACGCCGCACACTCCAAGGCAGAGATGTACCAGATCGTCATGTGCGCCTTGGGTGACGCCTACGACGATGAACCGTGGGAGCAATCCATCAGCCTGCAAGACCTCCGGGAGGAGATGGCAGAGGCAGGCTACTCGCTGGAGGCGGTGGTCAGCCAGGCCTTGGCGATGGCAGACAACATGGCATCAGCGCCGCGGCACGGCCAGGCGGTGATGATCCGCGCCGCACACTCGGCGGGTACAGACCTGGGCCCCTTGGCCAAGACCGACGGCTGGATCAACCCCGCGAGCGCGGTTCGGCGCCCGGTGATCCAGGCCGTGAAGACCGGCGTCCGAGCCCGCTGAGTTCACTTCCGGGCGGTGCGAGGCAGGGCCACCATCCCGGCCCGCACAGCTGCTTGGTCTTCGGCGTTCTGGGCCCAGGTCGCGGCCTCGGCGTAATACCCGCGCGCGGTCTGGTACTGGCGGTCACGCGCCTCCAGCCCTCCCAGGTCCAACAGCACCTTCAGGTGTGCGCGTTGCCACTGTGCCGACGTCCCCGCGCGGCGGGCGAGCTTCAGCGCAAGTTGGAGGGCACGGCGTGCATCGGCCAAGCCGTCTGGCTCGGCCAGCCGCAGGTCCGCCAGGCGCCACAGACTGATGCACAACTCCAGCCGGAGATCACCCAGTTCGTGGTCGGCCAGCCGCTCGGCGGCGTCATGCGCCTGCTCATAGTGGGCACGCGCCTCGCCGGCATCGTCGGCAAGGGGTGGGTGCCAGTGATCCGGATCCCAATCCGCGTAGGCCATGTGGCCGAGGTGGATCAAGCTCAGGGCCAGGCCGCGCTGGGCGGCCGCGTCGCGCGGGTCTTGGGCCAGGCTCTGTGCCAGGGCCATCGCCCGCAGGTAGTGCACGCGTGCCGCGCCAGCCTGCTGGCCGCGCTTCTCCATGTCGGCCAGCGCCAGTGTCGTGGCCAGCAGGTCATGGCTGGCCAGGGTGTCGCGTGAATCCCGGGCCAAGGTGTCGGCCAGCAGCAGGGCCTGGGCGTAGCGCTCGCGCGCTGCGTCGAAATTCCCGGTACGGGCCTCCAAGCTGCCCAGGCGTGCATAGGCGGCCAGCCGGTCGCGCGTGGCCAGTACATCGTGCGGGTCCTGGGCCAGGGCCTCGGCAAGTTTCAGCGAAGCGGCGTATTGGCTTTGCGCCGCCTGCAGCCTGTCGGCGTCGAACTCCAGATCGCCCAGCCGCTGCTGGCTGATCAGCAGATCGCGCTGCCAGACGCGGTTGGCGGCATCGCGGGCCACCAGGCGCTGGTCGATCGCCAGCGCACGTTCGTACCAGCCCCGCGCCGCCGCGACATCGGCCGGCGTGTCGACCTCGCGGCTCAATGCGAGGTCGCCCAGCTTGCCGTAGGCCACCGAGAGGTTGCGCTCCCAGGCCGGGCGGTCTGCCAAGGGTTGGGCGATCGCGCGCGCGGTGTCGAACATGCGGCGGGCGGCATCGCCGTTCTGCGCCTCCATTTCGATGTCGCCCTGCAGGATGGCCTTCCAGAATCGGGTGCTGGTGTCGTCCTGGGCGCCCACCTGGCCGAGCTTCTCGTGAAGCTGGCCGACGCGTTCGACCAGGTCCTTGCGCACCTCACGGGTCTTCTCGATGGCCCGCAGTCTGTCGACGATGCGGAACATCAGCTCGTCGGTGAAGCCGCGGGCCTGGGTGATGGTGCCGTTGGCATTGCGCTGCTCGATCCAGGCCCAAGCCGACAGGCTGGCCAGCGCCACGACGACGCCCGCCACCACGCTGCCCAGGATCAGCGCCAGTTGGCGCTTTCGGCGCACGCTGGCGCGGATGAAGGCAGCCTCCCTGGCATTGAAGCCGTGGCGGGGCGATCCCAACGCGCTCTGCACCACCGGCAGGTTGGGGTTGCGGTTCCATAGGAACTCGCTGTCGCCGGTCTCGGTGTACTCGTTCGCTGCAGCGTTCAGGCGAAGGCCCAGGATCAACCGGTCCTTGCCCAGCTCATGAATCCAGTCGTGCAGTGTCTTCCAGGCCCGCACCAGCGCGTCGTGCGCGGGTTCCACATAGCCCTCGCCCTTGACGATCAGGCGGGCGTTCACCAAGGCCTCCAACACCTTGTCGACGCGCGCCGCTTCGTCATCGCCGAAAGCCAGGTCATCGAGGGCCACCCGCCGTCCGGCCAGGTCGCCCTCCACCGACACCATGCGCAGCATGATCTTGCGCATCGTCTCCTGTTCTGGTGGCGTGAGGGCGCGGTACAGCGCATCGGCCTTGGTGCGCAGGGCGCCCAAGACGCCGCCGATCTGGTCATAGTCGGCCTGGGTCAGCGCGCGGTCCTGCCGGCCGCTGGCGCGCGAGGCCTCGTACAGCTCGCTCAGCGCATACGACAGCAAGGGCAGCACACCCGGCGACTGCACCACCTCGGCCATGATCTCGTCCACCAGCTTCGGCGGGTCGAAGATCATCACCTCCTGGATGGTGGGCATCTGGATGACCTCGCGCAACTCCTCCAGGCTGAACGGAGGCACCGTGCAACGGCCCTCCTTCCAAAGGGCCTTCAGCGCGCCGCTGTTGAGCTGGGGTTCGAAGTCCGAACGCACCGTCAGGATCACGCGGTGAAGGCGCGGCTCCTTCTCCAGCAGTTCGCACAGCCGGGCGTCGAAGCGTTGCCGCTCATCGGCGCTGGCGCAACGGGTGATCAGCTCCTCGTACTGGTCGATCACCAGCACGGCGCTCTGGCCGGTGGCCGGCAGGGCGTCGAGCCCGGCAATCGCTTTTTCCAGCTCGGCCAACGGGTGCTCGCCCGGGCGCATCACCGGCAGGATGGCGTGGCCGGCGTCGCGCAGCAGCGGCAGCAGCCCGGCCTTGATGACGGAGGACTTGCCGGTGCCCGAGGCGCCGCTGACCACCAGCAGGCGGGCCGTCTCGCAGCGTGCCTGCAATTCGGCGATGGCGCGGTCGCGGCCGTAGAAGAGCAGGCGGTCGCTCTCGTCGAAGGAGGCCAGGCCCTGGAAGGGGTTGCGGTCCGGGCTGGATGGCAGGTTCAGGCGGTGCCGCGGGTGCAGGAAGACGAACTCGCCCTTGTCGTGCCGGGCCAGCGGGAAGAAGCCGGGGGTTTGGCGCTGGCTCTGCGATGCTGCCAGCGTCTGTGGCTCGACCCGGTCCCGGATGTAGGAATACAGCTCGGTGGCGGTGATCACCCCATCGCCTTCGCGGTCGGTGCTGGCGTCGGCGGCGCCGGCCAGCCCGTCGAACAAGGCCAGTGCGAAGGGCGAGTGCCGGCCTTCGGCGCCGGAGCCGCGGTCCCCGGTGGGGTGGCCGTTCAGCACGTCCATCGCCTTCTGGTCGTAGGCCGCCGAGGTGATCACCTGCCAAGCCGGATCCAGCACGAAGCGGTCGAATCGCTCCTTGTAAATGCGCTTGGGGATCAATGTGCTGATGGCGCGCGTCTGGCTGTTCCACTTGAAGGCGCCAGAAAAGCAGCAGTCCAGGATCAGCAACAGATGGCGGCAAGGCAGGCCCTGCAAGGCCGCCTGCAGCTCGGCCATCGGGACAAAGGTGGCGAGGTCCGCCGGGTCTCCATCGGCGGGTACCAGGTAGCCGGCGGGGCCGTCGTCGCCATCTGCCGCGATGCCGTGGCCGGCAAAGTAGAACAACACCCGGTCGCCGGGCGCGACCTCGCGTGTCAGCGTCTCGCGCAGCAGCGTGCGCAGCTCCGCCCCGGTGGGGTCGAGCGCAGGTGTGTGGACCAGGAAGTGGTGCGACTCGGCGAGCACCTCTGCTAGGCGGCGCGCGTCGCTGACAGCCGTTTTCAGCGGCGAGACCTTGGCGTAGCGGTCGATGCCGACGATGAAGGCGTGGTGGTGGCCGAAGGGCAGGGCCGCAGGGGATTCGGGTAGGGGTGCCTGCATGGGCTGCCTACCAGGCCACCGACTTCAAGGCCAGTTGCCCGGCCTCGCACACGAAGTAGTTCAGGTGGTGGCAGGGCACGTGGACCTGTGTGGGCGCCCGCTGGCGAGGGGTGTTGACGGCCAGGATGCTGGCCACACCCACCGCGATGTCGTTGGGCTGCTGGTCGAACAAGGCGTCGATGGCGCGACTCTGCCCGGCCTGGGCCAGCAGGCGCGCGAACAGCGGGTCGCCGGGCTGGTGGTAGGCCCCCACATCGCCGGCCAGGATGGTGTAGCGCACGCCCGGGTCGGGGCTCTGGTTCAGCGCCTGGATGAAGGCCGACGTGGGGTTCATCTGCTCCAGCGCGGGCGTCAGCTGGCGCGAGCGGTTCAGCAGAAACAGCACGGCGGCGCTGAACGGGAGCAGCCCCGGCAGGTGGTTGGCGGCCACCTCGGTGAGCCGGGCAATGAGCTGGCGCGCTTCGTCGACGCGGCCGAAGGGTGAGCCGCCATTGGGGGTGCCGCACATCACGAGGTGGTCCACCACGGCCTGGCCACCTTCGCGCTCGATGAACCAGCGCGAGACCAGCCCGCCCATCGAGTGCACCAGCAGGCTCAGGTGCTTGCTGTCGTCCGCATGCAGGCCGGCGGCCTGCAGCGCCGCTTTCAGGGCCCGGGCCGTGTCGGCGATCGGGGTGGAGAGGTTCTCGTAGTCGTAGCTCAGCACCAGGTCGAACTTCTCGTGCAGACCACAGTCCACGGCACCCTGGGACATGCCCGCGGTGTCGCCGATGATGCCGTGCACCAACAGCAGCACGCGCTGTGCGGCGGCCACCTTGCCGGCGACACCGTCGTCGTGTTGCAGCACGCTGCCATCCGGCAGGGCCTCGACCCAGCGCAGGCGGTTCACGTCGGTGCGCTTCAACCAGGTCTTGAAGAAGTACAGCTTCAACGAGCCGCCGAGGCTGCGCCGGTTGTCCAGGGTGGCGGGCAGGTGGTCGATGCGGACCAGCGTGCCGCCCTCAGCGGTCTGCTCCG
>CAYJEC010000036.1:0-13906 GCA_964369025.1 uncultured Ideonella sp.
AGGCCGGCGGCAACCGTGACGTCGACCGGTGCCTGGGTGATGACGGGCACCGTGGGCGCGGGTAGCACGCGCAGCCACGCTGCGGTGGTGGTCACGGTGCCCACGGCATTGGTCGCCCGCAGCCGGTACTGCGCCTGGTCGTCGGCCAGCGTCACGGCGGGCACCCGCAGCCTCGGGTTCTGCGCTGTGGGGTTGGCCGGGTACGGAACCGGCGCCCAGACGAGGGTGCCCGGTTCGGCACGCTCCCACTGCAGCGTCTGCGCGATGCCGGAGGTGGTGCCGGCGCTGAACACGGCCTCGAAACCCTCCACCACCTGCACATCGGCAGGGCCCGAGGCCTGCAATGGCGCGGCGGGCAGCACGGTGACGATGGCGGTCTGGCTGTCGGTGGCCTGGCCCAGCGCGTCGGTCACGGTCACGCGCAACGGCATGCCGTCCATCGGCATGGTCACGGGGTTGATGACCACCGCCCGGTTGCGTTCCGCGGCGAGGTCGATGCGGCCGTCCGAGATCCATTGGTAGGTGAAGGGCGCGACGCCGGTGGCATCCACACTCAACAGGACGAGGCCGTGTTCGTTGACGCTGCCACTGCGCGGCTGGCCGGTGATGACGGGCGGGCCGGGCCGGCTGCAGGGTTGCCCGCACAGCCTGCGGCTGATGTGGGAGAACCGGGTGATCCAGGCGACGATGCGATCACCTTCGACACGGGCCGGAATCTGCTCCCAGCCGTCGTCGGCGGCGTTGGTCTTGATCAGCACATGGGTGGCGTCGGCCGGCAGGTCGCCCAGCGGCATCGACACCTCGACCGGCACGCTGAAGGTGGTGCCATGGGGCGTCAAGGCCATCATCGGGCCGGCGTCCGTGAAGCCAGCCGGCGGGTCGGGCAGCGGCGGCGCACTGGCATCGGCCCGGGCAATGGTGATGGCCGTGTCGGCGGCGAGTGCTCCGGCCGGCACCTGCAGGCTCACGCCGTCCGGGCCGTCGATTCGCCCCCCGGTGGCGCCAAGCGTCACGGTGACGGGAGGCGGCACGGTGGGTGGTGCCGGCGGATCGGGTGTGTCGCTGCCTCCGCCGCAAGCGGCCACGAGGGCCAACAAGGCGCAGCCGATCAAGTGCTTCAGTGAGTGTGTCATGTTGTGGTGCTCCATCGGCCTGCGATCAAGGAATGCTCAGCGGGGGCAGCACCTGCACGGGCGTGTTCCGGTCCACCCGGGTGCCGTCGCCAAGCTGACCCGCGTTGTTGCGGCCCCAGGCCCACAGGCTGCCGTCCTGGCCCACGGCCAGGGCGTGGCCCAGGCCCCAGCCACCGTCCATGTCCCGTATGGGCGGGAGACCCGGGACCACCAGCGGCAGGTTGCTCATGCCCAGTGACCGCCCCTGGCCGAGTTGGCCGGTTTCGTCGATGCCCCAGGCGAACAGCACGCCGTCGTCGCGCAACGCCAGCGAGAACTCGGCTCCGCAGGCGATGGCGACGAAGGTGCCCGGCATCGACACGCGGGTGGCAGGTGCCCAGTTGCCGGTGGTGCTGCCGATGCCAAGCTTGCCGTTGGTGGATTCACCCCAGGCCCAGACCTGGCCGGCGCTGTCCAGCGCCAGCGAGTGCGCCATGCCGGTGGCCACCGCACGTATACCGCCCGGCAGGCCGCTCACCTGCACCGGGGTGTGGCGGTGTACCGCGTCGTTGGCCGGCGGGGTGCCGTATTGGCCGCGGGAGTTGTGGCCCCAGATCCAGACCGTACCGTCGCTGCGCACGGCCAATGAGAAGCTGTTGCCAGCGGCAATCGCCGTGTAGGTGGCCGTGCCGGGCACCACCACCAGGCTCTGGCTGAGGTACACGCTGTCGGGTTGGCCGAGCGCGCCATTGCCGTTGTAGCCTGCCGCTTCGATGCGCCCGTCCGTTCGCAGCCACAGGCTGTGATCCGAACCCAATGCCACCGCCTGGTAGCGGCTGCCGAAGCCGTTCTGGGTGACGGTGCCCAGGGGGTTCAGGTTGCCCGTGCCGAGTTGGCCAAAGCTGTTCCCGCCCCAGACCCAGGCTCGGCCCTGGTCGTCGATGGCGCCGCCGTGGCCCGACCCGGCAGCCACCGCGATGGCGTTGACCAGAGGCATCGGGCCGGCCACCAGGCGGTCTGGCAGCCCGTCGCCTGCACCCAGGTGGGTGCTGCTGCCCCAACTGGCCCCCGATCCCGGGTTGAGCCCGAACGCCGAGAAGTCGTAGCCGGCGGCAATCCGGCTGCCAGTGGGCGCTGGGGGCGGCGGCGTGGCCACCACGGTGAGCACGGCCACGGCGCTGGTGGTCGGGCCGGCCGCATTGCTGACCTGCACCCTCAGCTGTGCCCCGTCGTCCGCCAATTGCACGGCGGTCAGCAGGAGGCTGGCGTTGGTCTGGCCCGCCAGATCGGCCCAGCTAACGCCGCCGTCGTTGCTGCGCTGCCATTGATAAACCAGGCCGTTGCCGTTGGCGCGGACGCTGAACGGCGCGTCCACCCCTGGGGCCACGGTCAGGCTGGCCGGTTGGGTGGTGATGACAGGCAGCACCGGCACGGGCGCCACGCTCAGGCTGGCCGCCTGGCTGGTAGTGGCACCGTCGGGGTTGCTGACGATGACCCGGAAGAGTGCCCCGTCGTCGCCCCCGTTGCCAGCTGGATCTGCCGAGGTGCTGGCCAGCGCCAAAGTGCGCTGCGATGCACCGGCCAGGTTGCGCCATTGGGTGCCCCCGTCGTTGCTGCGCTGCCACTGGTACATGAACGGCGGCGACCCCAGCGCCGTGACCTCGAACGAGGCTGGGGCCGGCTCGGTGACTGCTGCATCGGCGGGCTGCGTGCTGATGGTGGGCGGAAAGGCGAAGAAGCCGAACCACGAAAACGAGGTCACTTCAGCGGTGACAAAACCGTCGGCCACGACGGCCCCCGGCACCCGCTCCCAGCCGCCCGATGCGTTGGTCTTGTACAAGAAGCCGGTGAGCCCTGCCGCCACACGTTGGGGGTCGGCCGGCAAGCGAACCCGGACCGGCTTGGAAAAGACCGTGCCGTGGGGTGTGAGGGCAAACACCTCACTGCCCATGGAGACCGTGGCTGGCAACGCCGGCGCGCCCGCAGCCGACTCGGTGATGGCCACCTCGGTATCGCTGGCCAGGGCGCCAGCAGGTACCGTCACGCGGGACCCGGCCGGGCCTTCGACCTCGCCGCCGGCCACGCCGACCACGGGCGCCGCATCGCCGCCCCCGCCGCAACCCGTCAACAGTGGCGCGAAGGCCAGTGCAGCGAGCGCCATGAACCACGAGGCAAGCAGGCGTCGGCGGCCGTCGGGCCTGGAATGTCGGATCGAGAACATGGTTTCCCCCTGTGTGTCTTGTGGCGGGCAGCGCGTCACTGGCAGCCCACGTAGTACGAGTAGCCGCTGCTGGAGTCGCTGCTGCGCAGGCGGTCACTGACAGCGGCGCAGCCCGCCGTCACCGTGGTGCTCTTTCCACGTTGGGCGTCGCTGCGGTGGTAGGTGCTCCCGGCAGCCTGTTGGTGGGCGCGCAGGGCATGAAAATTGAACAGCCATCGGCCGTCTTCCAGACGCACATTGCCAGCCGCATCCCACTGGTAGCGGCCTGGCAGCACCGGGCCGAAGCTGGACAGGCCGGCCACATCCACAGGATGGAGCTCACGCCCGTTGATGAACACCCCCGTCAGGCGGCCGTGCCCGCCGCCCGACGCGTCAGGCGGCAGCGGGCCACCCAGCGACAGGCCCGGGGTGAGGAAAACGCTCGTGGGCCCGCCCCAGCGCCCGGCCGCGCCGGTGTGCACGTCGTACCAATAGTGGCCGGCAGGCACGGGGCCGATGCGCGCCTCCAGCGCCTTCAGGGTCTGTTGTGCGGTGGCGTCGAGATCGCGCCCATTGATTTGCACCGAGTTGGCAGGCTCAGACGCCGCACAGGCAGGTGCCGACACGGCGATCAGACCCCCCAGCGCCAAGGCCAGTGCTGTGTGACGCAGGGCTTGAGAGCCAAGCGCGTTGGCGTAGCGACGCAGCGCCGGGTGGGCGCGCACGCCTTGTGAGGTGCCTGGGGGGCGTGGGCAGACGGCTTTCATGCGCAGAGCATGCGAGCCGGGGCGTTCCCCGAGCGTTGCTCCGCGTTCGCGGGCCGTCGGTCTGTCAGTCTTGCGCCATCAAGCGGCGCAGCGCGGGCTCGAGTTCGTCGTGGTTCGGCACGCCAGTAAGACCCGATTCGCGGCGCAAGTGATTCAGGCGCACTTGGGCGGCCTCGCGTTCGTCGTGGGACAGCGCTGGCTGCCGGCTGGCCAGGTCGAGGGTGGCTGCAGCCGGCTCCGGGCGACCGGTGGCTTCCAGCCATTCGGCCCAGACCACGGCGGCGGCGGCCTGCATGCCCACTTGCGCCCGCGCCAGTGCATCTGCGGTGACAGAGGCAACAAGCGTGCGGGCGTGGGCCGTATCGCCGCGCCGCAGCGCCAACCTGGCGCGCGCCAGGCCGAGGAAGTTGCACAGCAGAGGCGACTGCACCTGCGCCAGATCCTGCTCGGCCAAGGCCGCATGGGCGCCGGCCGCCTCGTCCTGGCCCATGTCCATGTGCATCTTCATCAGACCAATGTTCAGGTGCGCCCGGTGAATAGGGTTGGGGCGATTTCCGAGTGCGGCCAGCCCTTCATTGAAAAAAGCCTTCGCTTCGTCGAAGCGTTTGGCCGCGTTCAAGGTGACGCCCACGTTGTTGAGCAAGGTGGGGTCGTTGGTTCCCACGCTGCGGCGCAGGGCCAGGGCCTCGAGCTTGCGGTTGCAGCTCACCTCGTAGTGGCCGAGGAGGAAGTCCAGCGTGCCCTGCCCATCGAGGTGATTGGCCAGGTCGGACGCGTGGCCGCTGGACCGGGCCAATGCCTCGCCTTGCTCAAAGCAGTGGCGTGCTGCGTCCAGGCGCCCGAGCTGCAATAGGCTGTGCCCCATCGTGGACAGCACGGACGTGCGCGACGCGACCACCGGCAGGCGGCTGCTGGTCCGCAACACGCGGCGGGCGATGCCGACCGCGTCGTCGTACCGGCCGAACAGGTATGCCACGAACGCCCGCGCCGTGTCGATCTGCACGGCGGCCTCGGCCCGGGAACCCAGCATGGTTTCGGCGGCATCCAGCAATGGCATGCACTCGGACCAGCGGGCAGAGTGATAGTGCACGGCCCACAACCCGCCCAACGCTGGCGCCAACAGGTCGATGCGGCCTCTTGCCACGGCTCGCAACCAAGCCACGCCAACGTTCTCCACATCGCGGGCCAATGCCTGGGTGGCCGCCTGCCTCTCAGCGTAGCGGGCATGCGGTGGCAGGGCCGCCAGCTCACGGCAGAAGTGCTCAGCCATCCGCCGCTCTGCCGTGTCGCGCGCTGCGGCGTTCTCGGCCAACCGTTCAGCGGCCAGTTGCTGCACCAACGGATGCAGCGTGTAGCGCTCCGCTGAGGCCGACCGCTCAGCAGCCTCGCGCCTCAGAAGCGACTTGTCCTGCAACGCCACCAAAACGGGCAGCGTCGTGGCTGCGACATCCAGTGCCGCCTGCCTCGAACACCCGCCACGCAGCACCGACAGTGCGGCCAGCGCCTCGCGCTCTGCGGGCACCAGGAGTCGCCACGAGTGCTCGAAGCTCGCACGCATGCTGCGCTGTCGAGGCCCGCGCCCGGTGCCCCCGTCCAACTCCGCAAGCATCTCCGAATCGCCTCGGCGCAGATCGGCCGCGATCTCGCGCACCCGGAAGCGGCGGGTCCACACGGCCGCCAACTCCAGCGCCAGCGGCAGGCCCTCGACCACGCTGCACAGATCGACCACATCGGCCATCTCGGCCTTGGCATCCCACTGCGGCTGAAACCTGCGGGCACGTTCCACGAACAACCGCACGGCGTCGAAGGCCTCGGCGCAATCAATGTCCTCTGCCGCAGGCCATGGCAAGCCATGAAGCGGCAACAGCCACTCGCCATCCATGGCCAGGCGCACGCGTGATGTGGCCACCACCTGCGTACCGGGGCACGCAGCGAGCAGGTCAGCCAGCGCACGCGCACCGACGGGCACCTGCTCCAGGTTGTCCAGCGCCAGCAGCATCGGGCGGCCCCTCAGGTGCTGAACCAGGCGGTCGGACACCTTGTCGTGAGCTCCCAGGTGCAGCCCCAGGGCATGGGCCAGGCGTGCGCCGATCTGGGCCAACGCCTCGGCAGGGCCAAAGGGGTCAGCCTCTCCAGCAGGGGCTTCGACAAGGTCGTCAAAGGAGGCGAACACGTGGCCATGAGCCCCGTTCGCAGATTGCTCCAGGACCAACTGCCGCAACAGGCTGGTCTTGCCAGAACCTCCATCGCCGGTGATGGTGATCCAACGGCAATCCGGGTTCGACAGCATGCCGGCAAGCTCGCGCAACTCGGCCCGGCGCCCGACAAAGCCTGGGCCCGAAAGCGGTGCGCCACCGGGCTGCCGGGTCTCCTGTGCAGCCATCCGGCGACCGGAACCCGGCGGCCTGGGCTCGGCCAGCAGGGCCTGGGTCTGGGCCGTGGGCTCCAAGGCCAACGCATCCTGCAGCGCGCCGGCAAACCGGCGATAGGCCGCGTGCGCTTCGGCACGCCGCCCGGCCTGCACCAGCCCGCCCATCAGCACACGCACCGCTTCTTCATCGAGTGGATCGTGCTCCAGCAATCGCCCAGCCAGCGTCAGGCTGGTCTGGGTATCGCCGCTCTCCGCAGCAAGCCGCAACGACGCATCGCGCCACAACGCGAGCAACCGGTTCCGCTCGCACGTGAACCAGTCGCCAAGCAGGCCCAAGTTCTCGACGCCGAGGCCCTGCCAGGGCTCGCCTCGCCATAGCAACAGGGCCTCCGGCACCTTGCCGGCAGCAATCGCCTGCTCGAACGCTGCCAGATCGGTGCCCACCGCCCACCGCACCGCACCAGGGCGTTCCTCGATGGTCGGCAGCCCCGCTGACTCGCGAAGGCGAAACAGCAGCTTGCGCAGGTTGCGCCGCGCCGACGCGGTGTCGAGGTCGGGCCAGAACAACTCGGCCAGTTGCTGGCGGCTGATCCAGTCGGCGCGATGGGCCAGAAAGGCCAGCAGCTGGAACTTCCGCTCGGCAAGAAAGGGAATCTCGCCCTCCGCGGAGGACCAACGTGGCGGGCCGAGCAGCAAGAGAGTTCCGACCGGGCCCATGCCGGCGGACAGGCCTGCGGATGTGCCACCCACGGGCGGTTCCGGCAAGATCAAGGGGTCTGGTTTCGGAGGCATCCTCGGGTCGACGGTGCTCAGGGCGGGTTGATCTTCCCATGGCCTCGGCACAATAGGATCATGACCCTCACCGAACTGCGTTACATCGTCGCCGTGGCCCGCGAGCGCCACTTCGGTCGCGCGGCCGAAGCCTGCTTCGTCTCCCAGCCAACGCTGTCGGTGGCGATCAAGAAGCTGGAGGAGGAACTCGACGTGAAGATCTTCGAGCGCGGTAGCGCCGAGGTCACCACCACGCCCTTGGGCGAAGCCATCGTGCGGCAGGCCCAGCAGGTCATCGAGCAGGCGCAGGGCATCCGCGAGATTGCCAAGCGCGGCCAGGACCCTCTTGCCGGCCCATTGCGGCTGGGCATCATCTACACCATCGGCCCGTACCTGCTGCCCGAGCTGGTGAAGAACGCCATCGAGCACACGCCGCAGATGCCGCTGATCCTGCAGGAGAACTTCACCGTCAAGCTGCTGGACATGCTGCGCACCGGCGAGCTCGATTGCGCCATCATGGCCGAGCCGTTTCCCGACACCGGCCTGGCCGTGGCGCCGCTGTACGACGAGCCCTTCATGGTCGCCGTGCCCAAGACCCACCCATTCGCCAAGCGCAAGAAAGTCAGCGCCGAGGAACTGAAGCGCGAGACCATGCTGTTGCTGGGCACCGGCCACTGCTTCCGCGACCACGTGCTCGAGGTCTGCCCCGAGTTCGCCCGCTTTTCCAGCGATGCCGAGGGCATCAAGAAGAGTTTCGAGGGCTCGTCGCTGGAGACCATCAAGCACATGGTGGCCTCGGGCATGGGGGTCACCGTGGTGCCTGCTCTGTCAGTGCCGCGCGAACCGCAGCCGCACCTGGCGTTCATCCCCTTCGAACCACCGGTTCCGACGCGCCGGGTGGTGCTGGCGTGGCGCCGCAGTTTCACGCGCTACGAGGCCATCGCAGCGCTGCGCAATGCGGTTTATGCCTGCGCCCTGACGGGAATGCAACGCCTTTCCTGACACGGGCGTGAGGCCCAGGCTATCGGCCGATTTAGCAATTACAATTGGATGGTTTGTTTCAATAGAAATAGACTAATCTCCGTTCAAGCCCGGCCAATGGCCTGCATAAGAAGGAGATGACCATGTCCACCGAAGCCAAGTGCCCGTTTTCCGGCGATGCCCGCCCGCACGCCGTGGCCGGCGCCCCGTCGAACGCCGACTGGTGGCCGAATCAGCTGAACCTGAAGATCCTGCACCAGCACTCCCCGCTGTCTGACCCTATGGGCGAGGGCTTCGACTACACCGAAGCGTTCAAGAGCCTCGACCTGGATGCGGTTGTCAAAGACCTGCATGCCCTGATGACGGATTCGCAGGACTGGTGGCCTGCAGACTATGGCCACTACGGGCCCTTCTTCATCCGCATGGCCTGGCATGCCGCAGGCACCTACCGCATCGCCGACGGCCGCGGCGGCGCAGGCACCGGCGCACAGCGCTTCGCCCCGCTCAACAGCTGGCCGGACAACGGCAACCTCGACAAGGCACGCCGCCTCCTGTGGCCGATCAAGCAGAAGTACGGCCGCAAGCTGTCCTGGGCGGACCTGTTCGTTCTGACCGGCAACGTCGCGCTGGAATCGATGGGCTTCAAGACCTTCGGTTTCGGCGGCGGCCGCCCCGACATCTGGGAGCCGGAGGAAGACATCTACTGGGGCCCCGAGGGCAAGTGGCTGGACGACCAGCGCTACCGCGGCGACCGCGAGCTGGACAACCCGCTGGCCGCCGTGCAGATGGGCCTGATCTACGTGAACCCGGAAGGCCCGAACGGCAACCCCGACCCGCTGGGCTCGGCGCGAGACATCCGCGAGACCTTCGCCCGCATGGCGATGGACGACGAGGAAACCGTGGCGCTCACCGCTGGCGGCCACACCTTCGGCAAAACCCACGGCGCCGCCGCGGCTTCGCACTGCGGCCCCGAGCCGGAGGCCGCGGGCATTGAAGCGCAGGGCTTCGGCTGGGTCAACTCCTTCGGCAGCGGCAAGGGCGCACACACCATCACCAGCGGCCTGGAAGGCGCCTGGACCCCCAACCCCATCCAGTGGGACAACGGCTACTTCGAGACCCTGTTCGGCCATGAGTGGGAGCTGACCAAGAGCCCGGCCGGCGCGCACCAATGGAAGCCCAAGGGCGACGCGGGTGCCGGCACCGTGCCGGACGCCCACGACCCGACCCGGCGCCACGCGCCGATGATGTCCACCGCCGACATGGCCATGCGCATGGACCCGGTGTACGAGAAGATCTCGCGGCGCTTCATGGCCAACCCGCAGGAGTTTGCCGACGCATTCGCGCGCGCCTGGTTCAAGCTGACGCACCGCGACATGGGCCCGATCGCCCGCTACCTCGGACCGCTGGTGCCCAAGGAAGCGCTGATCTGGCAGGACCCGGTCCCCGCCGTCGACCACCCGCTGGTCGATGAGCAGGACATTGCCACCCTCAAGGGCAAACTGCTCGCATCAGGCCTGTCCATCTCCCAATTGGTCACGACAGCCTGGGCGTCGGCGTCCACCTTCCGCGGCAGTGACAAGCGCGGCGGGGCCAACGGTGCGCGCATCCGCCTCGCGCCGCAGAAGGACTGGGAAGCCAACCAGCCGGCCGACCTGGCGCGGGTGCTGCAGGCGCTGGAGGCGATCCAGAAGGAGTTCAACAGCACGCCATCCGGCGGCAAGAAGGTCTCACTGGCTGACCTGATTGTTCTGGGCGGCAGCGCCGCCGTCGAGGCGGCGGCGAAAGAGGCCGGCCACGAGGTGACGGTACCGTTCTGTCCAGGGCGCACGGACGCGTCGCAGGAGCAGACCGACGCGCACTCGTTCGCCGTCCTGGAGCCGACCGCAGACGCCTTCCGCAACTATCTCCGCAAGGGCGGTGAGGGGTCTGCCGCCGAACAGATGGTGGACCGGGCGAACCTGCTGACGCTGACCGCTCCCGAGATGACGGTGCTGGTCGGTGGCCTGCGCGCCCTGAACGCCAACGTCAGCCAGTCCCGGCACGGCGTCTTCACTCAGCGGCCCGAGACCTTGACGAACGACTTCTTCGTCAACCTTCTCGACATGAACACCGTGTGGCAGAAGTCCACCACCTCCGAAGGCGTGCTGGAGGGGCACGACCGGGCCACCGGCGAGCTCAGGTGGACAGGCACCGTCGTCGATCTCGTCTTCGGTTCGAACTCACAGCTCCGCGCCATCGCGGAGGTGTATGCGAGCAGCGACGCGCAACCCGCATTTGTTCGTGACTTCGTAGCGGCCTGGGCCAAGGTGATGAATCTGGGTCGCTACGGCCTGGCGTGATCGCCCGGGTCGACACCACCGAGGCCTGCCCCTGGCCAATCAAGCGCACGCTTGCGGCCGGTCACCATCGACAGCACCAGGTTCTCGCGATGCCGGGCACTCGCATACAGGTTGGCGCTCACGTGGATGACGATGGCCACGAGCGTCACGTCGACGGCCAGCACGTGCAGGTTCTCGACCGTGCCGTTGCCCCAGAACGCATCCAGCGTGAGCATCCAGCCGGTGGTGCCGATCAAGGCGACCATGCCCAACAGGAACAAGATCATCACCGAGCCTGCCGGGTTGTGCCCCAGGTGACGTGGCTCGCGCCGATGCACCACAGCAAGCAGGTAGCCGACCAGCCGCCGCGGCCCCGGAGCGAAGTTGGCGAAGCGCGCGTGCTCGCTCCCCACCAACCCCCATACCAGCCGAACGGCGACCAGTGCGACGGTCGTGTAGCCGAACGACTTGTGCAGCCAGCCGATGCTCTCTGTCGAGAAGTAGGCGCCGAAGAAGGCCAGCACCAGTGACCAGTGGAACACGCGGACGACGCGGTCCCAGACGCGGACAGTAGGGTCGGTGCGCATGGTCGGGGCCTCAGTCTTTGACGTTCTTCTCGGCGATCTCGCCGGTGATCGGGTGGAAGTAGATCTCGACCCGCTTGCCTGCCTTGTCGTGGCCGTAGATCTCCCAGCACTTGCCCTTGGAGACGTGCAGCTTCTTCACGTCGTCGGAGTAGCCCAGTGCCTGGAACTTCTGGGTCATCTGCGCCTCGGTCAGCCACTTGGCCTGTGGCTCGTCGGTGCAGGCGGGGCCGGCGGCGGCGGCGCCGGAAAGGGCCGAGAACGTCAGCAGGGCGAGAATCTTGGTGGTGGTCATGGCGGAGCCTGGGTTGGGTTGATGCAGTCCCCAGACAGAGCGGCAGAGAGCCGCCTGGATACATCGCCGCGCGATCAGCCGGTTTGAGCGGCCTGCTCGAAGAGTGACGCGCCAGCTAGCGGCGGTGCGGGCGCCGCAGCAGTTGCAGCAGCAGCACCGCGCTCAAACCCCCGACCGCCAGCGGCTGGTCGGCCACGAGATCAGCCACCTGGCGAAACACCTCTGGCGTGGCCTGCTGCAGGTACAGCGACAGCTCCATCACCTGGTCGGCGGTGATGCGTGTGGCGTCGTCCAGCGTGACCTGCAGGGTCTGCCAGCCGTGACGCTGGCGCAGAGCGGCGAACGCGCCACCGGCCACGGCCACCAGGCCGAGAGCGCCCATCGGGCGCATCAGGCATTCGATGAGCTGGGCGCGCAGCGTGGGCGGCGCCTCGCGGTAGACGCCAGAGACATACAGCGGAACCAAGGCCTCGGATTCGGCGCCAACCTGGCCGCGCGGGGTGAGAGAGTCGAACATGGTGTGTGCCCTTTCCTAGGGTGACGCCTCATGCTGTCCTCGTGTTGTAGCGCGGGCGTGAAGCCGCGGTAAGGAAGGGTGTCAATCGTCCATTTGCCGTGGCCAACTGGCTTTCAGCAGGCGCGACAGCGCGCGGTCGGCCAGCAGCCGTCCGCCAGTCTGGCAACGGGCGCAGTAGTTGGTCTCGTTGCTGGCGTAGACGATGCGCTGCACCGGCGCGGCGCACACCGGGCAGGGCAGGCCAAATCGGCCATGCACCGCGAAATCGGGCCGAAAGGCGGTGACCTCCTTGGGCCAGCCACCGGCCTGGGACGCTTCGTGTCGCAGTCGGCCAGTGAACTCTTCGAACACGGCCCGCGTGGCGGCGAAAAGGCGGCTCACCTCGTCTGGGGCCAGTGAGGTGCTCAGGGTCACTGGCGACAACCCGGCGCGGTGCAGGATCTCGTCGGAGTAGGCGTTGCCGATGCCGCTGAAGCATTGCGGATCGGTCAGCGAGCGCTTCAGCGTGTGCCTCTCGGCCTGCAGGCGCGCGGCGAACTCACCCTCGGTGCATTGCAGCGGCTCCAGGCCGCCCGGATCCAGCGCGGCCAAGCCCTCGCGGCCCGACACCAGGTGCAGGGAGGCGCGGCGCTGTGTGCCCGCTTCAGTGAGCAGCAAGGTCCCGCCGGCGAACTCGAACAACGCCAGCGCGATGCGTGCAGGCGGCTTGGCACCCGTGGCCAGCCAGCGCAGGCGGCCGGCGATCATCAGGTGGATCACCAGGAACAGATCGCCTTCGACCGCGATGACGATGCGCTTGCCCAGCCGCTCGATGCCGGTCACTGCCAAGCCCTCCACACTGGCAATGGGTGGCACCGCCGTGCGCAGCAGGAAGGGGTTGAGCAGGCGCACGCGCTTCAGTGGGCTGCCCACCACCTTGGCCGCCAGGCTCTCGGCATAGACGGTGATGTCGGGCAGCTCGGGCATGGTGGCGCGAGCTTACCTGGGCGAATCCGCAGCGGCGCGGATAATCGCCCCCTGGCCGGCCCGGCCGGTTTCCCTTGTCACGCTCATGTCCGCCGACCTCGCTTCGCAGGTGCGCCAGCGCCGCACCTTCGCCATCATTTCCCACCCGGACGCGGGCAAGACCACGCTCACCGAGAAGCTGCTGCTGTTCTCCGGCGCGATCCAGATCGCCGGCTCGGTGAAGGCCCGCAAGGCGAGCCGGCATGCGACATCGGACTGGATGGAGATCGAGAAACAGCGCGGCATCTCGGTGGCCAGCTCGGTGATGCAGATGGAGTACCGCGGCTGCACCATCAACCTGCTGGACACCCCTGGCCACCAGGATTTCTCAGAAGACACCTACCGCGTGCTGACCGCGGTGGACGCCGCGCTGATGGTGATCGACGCGGCCAATGGCGTCGAGCCGCAGACCCGCCGGCTGTTGCAGGTCTGCCGCGCACGCAACACGCCCATCCTCACCTTCGTCAACAAGATGGACCGCGAGGTTCAAGACCCGCTCGCGCTGATGGACGAGATCGAGCGCGAGCTCGGCATGACCGTGGTGCCCTTCACCTGGCCGGTGGGCATGGGCAAGCATTTTCATGGCGTGATGGATCTGCGCGAAGAACAGATGCGCGTCTTCAGCCCGGGCGAAGACCGCGTCGGCGCGGACGACGAGATCCTGCCCGGCCTGGACAACCCGGCCTACGCCGACCGCTTCGGCATGCAGTACGAGCAGGCGCAGGGCGAGATCGAGCTGGTCCGCGAGGCGGCACCCGCCTTCGACCTGGGCGACTTCCTGGCCGGCCACCAGACGCCGATGTTCTTCGGCTCGGCAGTCAACAACTTCGGTGTGCGCGAGGTGCTGGATGCCCTGGTCGACCTGGCCCCGCCGCCCGGCGAGCGGCAGGCGATCCAGCGCGTGATCCACCCCGAGGAGCCCAAGTTCACCGGCGTGGTGTTCAAGATCCAGGCCAACATGGACCCGGCGCACCGCGACCGCATC
>CAYJEC010000037.1:0-13781 GCA_964369025.1 uncultured Ideonella sp.
TGTGGTCTGTTCCCGGCACGAGGTTGACGGCACCGATCTTGCCTTCGACCCGGCGCACACCCCAGGGCTCGCTGAGGCGGCGCAGGTAGGCCGCGTAGCGCGTCGCATCCAGGTGGAAGGCGTAGTTCATGCCTGCCCGTGGCAGATGTGCGAAGCGGTTCTCCTGGGCTGCACGCAGTTCCAGGCAGTAGTCGCCATAGGCGCTGGCCAACTGGCGTTCGCGGCCTTTGTGCCAGAAGTGCTGGAAGCCGGCGGTCCAGTGATCCTTGCCAGTGAGGCCGAACGCGTGGATGTAGTCCTGCTCCCGGTCGCGCCAGTTCTCGAACTGGATGCCCAGCTTGAAGGTCGCCGAGGTGGCGGCCATGAACTCGCGCTCGTTGATGTCGAGCAGGTTGTGGAAGGTCAGCAGCGTGGGGATGGTGGCCTCGCCGACACCGACCGTGCCGATCTCGTCGGATTCGACCAGGGTGATCTCGAGCAACTTGCCGAGCGTCTTGGAGAGGCAGGCAGCGACCATCCAACCGGCCGTCCCGCCTCCAGCGATGACGACCCGGCGGACCGGATTGGGCGAAACATGGGTCTGCGTCATGGCCTGTTATCTCAACGGTTCAGCCGGCGGGCGATACGTGCCCGCAGGGCCCGGGTGGCGGTGTCGTCCAGAGGGCCGAGGATCTGGCGGACGGGCTCGGGGATGTGCACGGCGGTGTGCTCGTCCGCGTCGAACACGTAGTGGTCGAACAAGTGTCGCCAGGCCTGCCGTTGCGCGGTTGGCAGGTCTCTCACGGTCATGAGGGCCAGCAGCAGTGCGGCCATCGGCGAATCCATGTGGGCAGGGGACTGGCGCCACCAGTGGTTCACCAGGAGGTTGACCGGGCCGGTGGCTTCGACGTGGTGCCACCACATGCTCGGGATGTAGAGTGCGTCGCCCGGCCCCAGCTCAGCCACCTGGGCGCGGGCCTGGGCAGCGGCAAACTTCGGAAAGCGCGCCAGATCCGGGTGGCCGAAGTCGACCAGGCTGGTAGGCTGGCCGGCCAGCGTGTTCTCCAGCGGCCCCAGGTACAGGTTGCCCACTTCATCGGGCGGCAGCAGAGTGAAGCGGCGGTGTCCCGCGATCACGCAGGCCAGGTTGTCCGGCAGATCCTGGTGGGCCGCCACCGTGGAGCGGTTGCCGAGCCACAGGCTCACCAGCGCATCCGGCTGGCCGATGTCGATCCGGTTGTCGGCCCGAAAGCCAGGCACGCAGGTGTCCACCGTGGTGGAGCCCATGTAGATGGCGGGCGGGCGTGGTTGGCCGCGGTGCTGCTCAAGCGCGTCGAGCAGCGCCTCGAAGGCCAGTTTTTCGCGCACGAAGTTGACGCCGGACAGATCCGCCGTGTAGCCGAAGCGGCCATCGATCTCCGGCGGGCCGAACCAGGCGCCCACAGTGGCGCCCGCCGAGAAGGCTCGCAGGTAGGCCAGGGCGCCCCCCGGCATGGCGCTGGCGCGCACCGCCGGCCAGTCCGCCACGAGGCCGCGCAGCAGCAACGGCTTGTCGCCACGCAGCATGTCGGCCAGCGCCTCGGGCGCCGGCGCGGAGGTCAGCTCGCGCATGCCCGGGCGATGAGGTCGCGAAAGCGCGAGACCGAGGCCACGGCCATGTAGATGTCGAGCAGATGGCCTGCCTGCTGCAGCCGCCCCAGCGCGGCGCCGTCGAGCTGGCAAAGGCGCTCTTCGTGCACGATGTAGAAGCCCGACCAGCGGTGTGCTGCGCCGTCCGGCCCCTCGAACTCCAGTGCAAAGGGTTCGAGCAGGTCGTGGTCAAGAAGGGCCTGAACAAAGGCCGGTGTGGCCTGCAGGCCCTCGTGGATCGCCAGCAACATGTCGCTGACGCGGTCGAGGTGCTCGGTCGTCCCGCCGTAGGGCAGGAACACCGGCTCACCCTCGTCGCGGCTGACACGTGGGTTGTCCAGATCGACATGGACCATGGGCTGGCCGTTGTCGAAACCGATCAGGAAGGGTTGCCGCTGCATGGCCAACGGCAGATAGTGCGCATCCCACCGGTCGCCGCGCAGAAAAAGGTTCTGGCCCTCGCGCAGGCCCAGCAGCGCCAGCGGCTGGAAGCTGGTGCCGTCCGCCGACTTCTGGAACACGATCGGGTAATGCGCCTGGATGCTGCGGAACTCGGCAGGAAAGGTCAGCGCCGCCATCACGTTGTCGCCATAGGCCGCTCCCCGTGTGGTCAGGATGCGCAGATCCTTGTGCTCGACGTTGTTCAGCAAGACATGACGGGTCATGGGTTGTGGCCAGTGATCGGGGAGGGAAGTTTGCACGGGTGTGCGCGGCTTTCAAATCCGCGACAACCCATGGCGTTGGACATGCTCGATGAGGTCGCGATTGCTGGGCAGCGCTGGCAGCATCTTGCGGGTCAAATGGGCGGCCTCGCGGAAGTAGCCTTCGGCCACTTCTGTGTCGCATCGCAAAGCCCCCGGCTCAGGCACCGGCTGGAAGCCCATGCCGTAGAGGATGTACTGGTAGCTGGCAGACGGAAAGGCTTCGTCATGGCGGATCAAGTCGTATCGCGACGGTGGGCGGTGGCGCCACAGCAACAGGGACTCGCTCAGGCGCTCCGGAATGGACTTTGCGCATTGGTTGTCTCGCCAGAACTCAGTGTCGGTGCGCCGTGACAACACATAGTGCAGTTTCAGGAAGTCGATGATTCGCGCCCAGCGGTAGAGGCAGCCTTCGTTGAAGCGCCGCGCAACGATATCCATGGCCTCGCGGGTGGCCGGCATCTGGTCGCGCAGAAAATTGGCCGAGTACTCGACCAAGGCCAGGGCTGAGGCCTCCAGGGGTTCGAGGAAGCCGGCCGACAAGCCGATCGCCACGCAGTTGCGGTGCCAGAAGCGTTCGCGATGGCCCGGGTTGAATCTCAGTTTGCGTGGCGCCGGCAGGTTGCCGGCACTGCCGGTACGCGCAACGTGGTCGAGCAACGTGCGCTCGGCGTCGGCCTCGCTCAGGTGAGCGCTGGAATAGACCAGCCCGACGCCTCTGCGGCTGGGCAGGCCGATATCCCAGATCCAGCCACCGCCCTGGGCGGTGGACAGGGTCTGTGACGCGATCGGTGCACCTTCCTTGGCGTAGGGCACCTGCATGGCGAGCGCTGTGTCGCAGAAGAGAATGTGCTTTTGCGAAACCAGGCCGACCTGGTAGTGCTGCCCGAGCAGGAGAGCCGGGCTGCCGGTGCAGTCGACGAACAGGTCGCCCGCGACATCGCCATGAGCACGCGTCTGCACCGACGCGATGTCACCGTTGTCATGGGCGTTCACGGCCTGCACCTCGTCCAGCACATGCCGGACACCGAGTTGCTCGACGCAGTGCCGCCTCAGCAGCGCGGCGAACCGGGTGGCATCAAAGTGGTAGCCGTAGTTCGCTACCGCCGCGTACTCCGGCGTGGCGAACTGCTTCGGGGCCCGGTGGTGGGCGCACAGATGGGGCTGGAAGCTGACCAATTCGGCAAACGGCACCTGTGGGTAGAGTGCCTGCCAGGATGCCACCAGATCCGCCTCCAGATAGCCCTGTGGCAGAACGAAAGGGTGGTGGTAGCTGTCGTTCGGCTGCCCAGTGGTCCAGCCGTCAAAGCGCGAGCCCTGCTTGAACGAGGCATCGCATTCGCGAATCAGATCCGTCTCGGTGATGCCAATGCGGCGAAGGGTGTCGCGCATGGTGGGCCATGTCCCCTCGCCGACCCCGACGGGGGGAATGGCCGGCGATTCAAGCAGCACCACCTCGCGCGGCACGCCGCGTTCGGCAGCGAGGAGCCCTGCAGTCAACCAGCCTGCCGAGCCCCCGCCGACGATCACGATGCGCCGCATGACGGGGGCCCTTCCGGGCTCAGAACTTGTAGCGCGCGCCGATCATGTAGCGCGGTCCCGTTTGGCTGACGCCGATCAGTTCCTGCTTGGTGCGGGCGTGCAGTCGTTGGGTCGCATCGTTCAGGTTGATGGCCTCGAACTGGAACGACAGCTTGTCGTTCCACTTGTAGCCGAGGCTCAGGTCGATCTGGGCGAATGCCTCGGTGTACACCGGGTTGGGAATGCCACCGCCATCGAAGAGCGCCGTCAGGAACTCGCCGCGCCAGTTGTAGGCGACCCGCGCCTCGAACGGGCCCTTCTCATAGAAGGCCACCAGGTTGGCCGTATCGCTCAGGCCCACGAGTGCGAACTGGGATCCCAGGCTCGCGTTGTCGTACTTCAAGCTCGAGTCGACATAGGTGTAGTTGGCCGAGAGCCCGAAGCCGCTGTCGCCGAACATGTGCTGAGCGTTCAGTTCCAGGCCGCTGACTCGGGCTGAGCGGCCATTGGCCGGCACCGTGATCGCAAAGGTGGCCACCGGATCGCCAGCCTGGCCGGCGATGGTCCCGCTCCAGACGCCCGTCTCGGCATCCTTGGTTCCCTGCACGCCGTTCGTGCCGTTGTGGTTCTCGAAGATGTAGTTGCGGATGCACAGCAGGTCGGCCTCGGGGCAGCCGCCGGAGGCGACGGCCTCCTTGAAGAGCACGCCATTCGCGGGGGTGTTCAGATTGAACGGAGTGCCCTGCGTCGTCGTGACCCCCACGTAGTTCTGGATCGCCTTGGCGAAGTAGCCCAGCGCCACATAGCTCCCCTTGGCGTAGTAGTACTCCAGTGACAGGTCGAAGTTCTGCGATTTCAGTGGCTTGAGCGCCGGGTTGCCCTGGGAACCGGTGCCGCCACCCACTCGCACGAGTTGGTCCAAGGTCTGGCCCCCCTGGATGTCGTTCCAGCGAGGCCTGCCGATGCTTTCACCGTAGCTGGCGCGGAACTTGATGTCGCGGGCCAAGTCGGCATCGAAGTCGATGCTCGGCAGCCAATGCTCGTAGCTGCCCTTCAGGGTGGTGAACGCGGGCGCTCCGTAGATCACATTGAACTCATTGGTGCCGGTCCACACGATGCCGGTCGCTGTGGGCACCAGGGCCCTCGAGGTGACGTCGGTGTTTTCGAACCGCACGCCTGCCGTCAGGCTCATGGGCACCATCCATTCCCAATCAGTCGAGTACTGCAGGTAGGCAGATTGCGACTTCTCGTTCACCCGGCGATCGGTGCTGAAGGCGGTGGGCGCGAGGTAGGCGGACTCGTCGCCGATCGCCTGGGCCGCGATGTCGCGAACTGTCTTGAAATCCCAGGTGTAGAACTGGTTGAACAGGGCGGCGCTGTTGCTGCCGTTGATCTGGCTGAAGTACTGGCTGATCGTGTCGGCGTGCCAGAGGTTGTCCGGGTAATCGTTGGCGCTGGTCGCCCCGCCCCAGGTGTCGCGCTGCGTGAAGCCGTAGGCAGAGCGGTTGTTGGCATCGGTCAGGCTCAGGCCGAAGTCCAGGCGCGAACCGTCTTCAAGCTTGTATTTGCCGCGCAACTGCGCCTGGTCGATGTCGGACTTCATCAGGCTGTTGCGGAACGACGAGCCCGTCACCAGCATCTTGGACGCATCGAGTTGCGAACCCTCGATGCTCAGGACCGGGAAGTCCTTCGAGAAATCCACGCTGGTCGTGCCACGGTTGAAACTGGCGGTGCCGATGACGGAGTTGGACCCATAGGGGCTGTCCGGGCCTGCCTTCGCAGACGAGCGATGCGCGTCGAGCTCCAGGCTGAGCTTGGGGGTGGCCTTCCAGGCCAGGTTGAAGCCAAGCGAGTTGTTCTCGTTGCGTGTCGCGTACATGGCGCCGCCCATGGCGATGTCGCTGTTCGCGCCGGGGATCGACTCGGAATAGAAGATCGGTGCCGCGACCGGACCGTCTGTCCAGGTGCTCGTCGACGGGCCAAAGTTGAACCACGCCGACAGCTCATTGCGCTTGGTCTGCAGCTTGTTCTCGGAGTAGGTGTAGTCCAGCGTGGCGGTGAGGTTCTTGGCCGGAGCGTACTGCAGCGTCAATTGCCCGTTGGTGCGCTGGCGCTGGATGCCGTTGACGCTGTACAGCAGGTTCTGGGGCACCGAGTAAATGTCGTTCGGGCCCGGGCGGTTGGTGATGTTCTCCGACCCGGGCTGCCCGGGCTGGGGAATGGTGCCCCAGTTGTTCTCGTCGCCCTTGAAAGTGCGCCATCCATTGGGCACACCGGCGGTGTTGTAGCCGAGATTGCGTTCCTGGTAGCTGGCGGCCAGCGCAATGCCGAAGGTACCGTCGGCAAATGTGTTGCTGTAAATGCCCGACACCTCGGGGGTCACCGTGCTGCCTTGCAGAGAGCTGGGCAGGCGTTGGTTGGATTCGTCGTAGACACCCTTGATCCCGACGCTGGTGTGCAGGCCCGGGTACTCCAGCGGGCGGGTGGTCTTGATGTTCACGGTGGCACCCATGCCACCGGTGGGCGTGCTGGCACGGCTGGTCTTGTAGACCTCCAGCGCCGACACCGATTCAGACGCCAGGTTGGCGAAATCGAATGCGCGCGAATTGGAAGCGCCGGTGTCCTCAATGGCGGCCGTCGGCATCTGGCGCCCATTCAGCAACACCAGGTTGAAATCGGGGCCGACGCCGCGCACGGTGATCTTGGAGCCTTCACCCAGCGAGCGGTCGATCGAGACACCGCTGATCCGCTGCATCGACTCTGCCAGGTTGGTGTCGGGGAACTTCCCGATGTCCTCGGCCACGATGCCGTCAACGATGCCGGAGGAGTCGCGCTTCAGGCTCAGCGACGACTCCAAGCTGCCGCGGATGCCCGTGACCACGATCTTCTGGACCTGCCCGGCTTCTGGTTGTTGCGCGGGCGTAGTAGCCACGGGCTGCGCAAGGACGCTGCCCGCGCCACCGAGCAGCAGGCCGCAGGCCGCTGCCAGATGGGTGACACGGAAGGCAGCAGGAACCCTGCACAAGCGAGTGGCAGCTGGCGAACGGCGCATGAGGCAAGTCTCCAAAGAATTGTTGATGTGGCGCGGCAGGGAACAACTCGTTCAGCGATCAAGACGCTAGAACGGGCCGATATGAAAGCGCTTTCAAAAGAATACGTTTTGGGGACTGGGCCGGTAAACTGGGATTCACCCTAGGTGTCTCTTTTCGTGTTCACGGCGCGGTGGCCGCAGAACCTAGAGCGACAGGCTGCGCGTCGACTCGCGGTTCACGAGCTGCGGTGGCGGCAGCGCCACCTGGGGCTGAACGCCGCGCAGCAGATCCAGCATCGCCCGCGCCGACAGGCACCCGAGTTCATAGACCGGCTGGCGAACGGTCGTCAACGGCGGGATCGAGAACTGCGACCCGTGCAGGTCGTCGAAGCCCACGATGGAGACATCGTCAGGCACGCGGAGATGGCGCCGATACAGGCCCAGAGCGGCGCCGTAGGCCATCTGGTCGTTTGCCGTGAAGATGGCACTGAAGTCCTGCCGCGTGGCAATAAGGTGATCGACCGCCCGGAGGCCGCTGGATTCATGGAAGTCGCCTGGCACCACGAGCGCGGGGTCGAAGGGCAGCTTGGCCTGCTTGAGCGCCAGCTTGTACCCTTGCTGGCGCTCCACGGCGTCGGCGTGGGCCAGGTCGCCGCTGATGTGGACGATGCGCCGGTGGCCCTGCTCGATCAGGTGGTTCGTGGCCAGGCGCGCTCCCTCGACATTGTCGAAGTTCAGGTTGACGATCCGGGGCGCCTTGAGCTGCCGGCCGGTCACCACCATGGGCACGGTGTTGGCCACTGCAAGAAGTGCCTTGTCTGCCAGGCGGCCGGTGAACATGATGACGCCGTCGACCCGCCTGGAAAGCAGGACGTCGATGCACTTCTGCTCGTCGGCGGCATCCCAGTGGCCACTGACGAACAACGGGATGTAGCCCGCCGCGCCCAGTTCGTCCTCGATGCCCCGCAGGCCCTCGCCATAGAACGGGCTGTCGATCGCCTGGGTGATGACCCCGATGCTGAGCGTGCGGCCTCCGGCGAGCCCGCGGGCGACAGGGTTCGGGCGGAACCCGAGCCGCGCGATCGCCTTGTCGACAGCGGCCTTCTTGTCGGCACTGACCTTGGCGGTACCGTTCAAGATACGGGAGACCGTACTGGGCGAGACCTGAGCCGCCGCAGCCACCATCTCGAGTGTCACCACCTGCCCTGCCGCGCTCGATGCGGCGGCGGATGTGCCGCGCGCCTGTCGGGAGTGCCTTTCGGACTTGCCTGATTCTTTCGCCATGGCGCGGAGTGTGGGTCACTGAAAGCGTTGCCAGCTCTGGAGTTTAAGTGCTGGGCACACACGCCACAACGCCGGCCGGGCGCCAGGCTGGCGACAATCCCCGGATGAACCGCGCCACTGCACCTCTCGCCGGCCTCAAGGTCCTGGAGCTTGGACAGTTGATCGCCGGCCCCTTTGCCGGCCGCATGCTCGGCGACTTCGGCGCCGACGTGATCAAGGTCGAGCCGCCCGGCAGCGGAGATCCGCTGCGCCAGTGGCGCCTGCTGCACGACGGCACCAGCGTGTGGTGGCAGGTGCAAAGCCGCAACAAGCGCAGCGTGGTGCTGGATCTGCGCACCGACGAGGGCCGGGCCGGCGTGCGCGCATTGGCCCGCGAGGCGGATGTGCTGATCGAGAACTTCAAGCCCGGCACGCTGGAGAAGTGGGGGCTGGGGCCAGACCAACTCGCACACGACAACCCGGGCATGGTGATGCTGCGCATCTCGGGCTATGGGCAGACCGGCCCGTACCGTGATCTGCCGGGTTTCGCCGTGGTCGCCGAAGCCATGGGCGGGCTGCGCCACCTGATGGGCGAGCCGGGCCGCGTGCCGGTGCGTGCCGGTGTCTCGCTCGGTGACACGCTGGCCGGCCTGCACGGCGTGATCGGCGTGCTGCTGGCCCTGCAGGCGCGCGCCCGCGACGGCCGAGGCCAGGTGGTCGACGTGGCCTTGTATGAGGCGGTTTTCAACTGCATGGAAAGTCTTCTGCCCGAGTACAGCGCCTTTGGGGCCATCCGCCAACCGGCCGGCTCGGCACTGCCGGGCATCGCACCCAGCAACGCCTACCGATGTGCCGATGGCCAGGTGGTGATCGGCGGCAACGGGGATTCGATCTACAAACGCCTGATGGCCGCCATCGGCCGCGACGACCTGGGCCAGGACACAGCGCTGGCCAGCAACGCCCAGCGTGCCGCCCGGGCCGACGAGCTCGACGCCGCCATCACCGCCTGGACCGTGCAGCGCCCCGTCAACGAGGTGGTGGCCACGTTGCAGGCGTCCAGCGTGCCGGTGGGCCGCATCTACACGGTGAAGGACATCGCCGAGGACCCGCACTTCCAGGCCCGCGGCATGCTGCAGGACGCCGCCACGCCGGATGGACTGGCGTTGAAGGTGCCTGGGGTCGTGCCGCGGTTGTCCGCCACACCAGGCCGGCTGGAGCGCCCCGCACCGCAGCTGGGCGAGCATGACGGGCAGGGCTTTGACGCTGACTGAGCACCCAACTGCGGGTCTCGCGCGGCGGCCGCCTGCTGCGGCATCATCCGATCCATCGCAACCCGGGAGGCACCATGTCTTCTGAACACGGCGGCCAGTTCGCCCTGCTTGGTCAACGCCGCTTCGCACCTTTCTTCTGGACCCAGTTCCTCGGCGCGGCGAACGACAACGTCTTCAAGTTCGCCTTCACGATGCTGGTGACCTACCGGGTCAACGTCTCGTGGATGCCGCCACAGCTGGCCGGCCTGGTGATCGGCGCGGTGTTCATCGCCCCGTTCCTGTTGTTCTCAGCCACCTCGGGCCAGCTCGCTGACAAGTACGACAAGGCCTTCATGACCCGCCTGGTCAAGAACCTGGAGATCGTGATCATGGTGCTGGCCACCATCGGCCTGTTCAATGGCAGCGTCGCCTTGCTGCTGGGCTGCATCTTCCTGCTGGGTTTGCACAGCACGCTGTTCGGGCCGGTGAAGTACGCCTACCTGCCACAGCACCTCGAGGAGCACGAACTCACCGGCGGCAACGGCATGATCGAGATGGGCACCTTCGTCGCCATCCTGCTCGGCAACCTGGCCGGCGGCGTGCTCATCGCGCTCCCTGAAGACGCTTGGATGCCAGGTGCCAAGGCGGTGGCGTTCGCGTCCATGGCGCTGGCCGTGCTGGGCCGGTTGACGGCGCAGTTCGTGCCCGCCACGCCCTCCACCGCACCTGAGCTGAATGTCAACTGGAACCCGGTCAGCGAGACCTGGCGCAACCTGAAGCTGGCGCACGGCAACATCGTCGTCTACCGCTCGCTGCTGGGCATCTCCTGGATGTGGTTCTTCGGCGCGGTGTTCCTGTCGCAGTTCCCCTCCTTCGCGAAAGACGTGCTGCACGGCGACGAGCACGTGGCCTCGATGCTGCTGGTGGTGTTCTCGCTGGGCATCGGCACCGGCTCGCTGCTGTGCGAAACGCTCAGCCGCCGGCACGTGGAGATCGGCCTGGTGCCGCTCGGCGCCATCGGCATGAGCGTGTTCGCGGCCGACCTGTGGTGGGCCGCCAGCGGGCTGGGCGATGACACCACGATGCTGACGGTGGGCGCCTTCCTCGCGCAGCCGGCGCATTGGCGGGTGCTGTTCGACCTGTTCGCACTGTCGCTGGCCGCCGGGCTGTACAGCGTGCCGATGTACGCGCTGATCCAGTTGCGCTCGCCGCCCAGCCACCGGGCCCGCATCATCGCGGCCAACAACATCCTCAACGCGCTGTTCATGATCGCCAGCAGCCTGATCGTCGGCGCGCTGTTGTCGGCCGGCTTCACGATCCCCCAGGTGTTTGGCCTGATCGCACTGGCCAACACCATCGTCGCCGGCTACATCTTCCTGGTGGTGCCCGAGTACCTGTTGCGGTTCGTCGCCTGGTTGCTGTCGCACTTCGTCTACCGGCTTCGCCTGGTGGGGGACGAGCACATCCCCCACCAGGGCGCGGCGGTGATCGTCTGCAATCACGTGAGCTACGTGGATGCCGTGTTGCTGATGGCCGCCAGCCCGCGGCCGATCCGCTTCGTGATGGACCACCGCATCTTCAAGGTGCCGGTTCTGGGCTGGCTGTTCAGGCTGGCCAAGGCGATCCCCATCGCCCCCCGCCAGGAGGACCCGCTGGCCTACCAGGCCGCCTTCGACGCCGCGGATGCGGTGCTGGCCGAGGGCGACCTGCTGTGCATCTTCCCGGAAGGAGGGATCACGGTCGACGGCACGTTGCAGCCTTTCAAGGGCGGCATCATGAAGATCCTGGCGCGGCGGCCCGCGACGGTGGTGCCCATGGCGCTGGTCAACCTGTATGGCTCCTTTTTCTCGCGCGCCGAGGGCGGGCGGGCCATGCGCAGGCCGTTCCGGCGCGGGTGGTTCAGCCGCGTCACGGTGGTGGCCGCGCCAGCCGTGCCGTCACAGGCGGTGAGCCCAGAGGCGCTGCACGCGCAGGTGGCCGGCCTGCTGCAGTCCGAAGGTGAGACAGCCAGTTCGAAGGCGGTGCTGACATGAGCCCGCCGGGCCGCCCCAAGGGCGAATTCCGCAGTGCGCAGCACGAAGGTACACCAATGAGCGAGAACGACACATCTGCCAGCCAGGGATCACCCGCCCTGCGCTTTTTCGTCCTGCTGCTGCTCACGCTGGCGGTTCTGGGCTTCGGCCTGGCCAGCCTGTGTGGTGGCATCTTCACCATCGCCGGGGCCGGCGACATGGCTGGAGTCTGGGCGATCTCGATTCCTGCCCTGTTGATCGGCGCTGTGCTGTGCTGGCTCAGCGCGCGCAAGCTGCGACGGGTCTGGCGTGGTGATTGACGCGGCGCTCGCCAACGGCGTGCACGCGGCCTTCGAGTTCAGCGCCATCGCGCTCGGCGCCGCGCTGTACCGACGCGCCTTGTGCGAGCAGGGCCAGGGCAGCCCCCTGGACCATCGCAACTTCACCGTGCTGGCTGGGCTGCTGCTGGGCGCTGCGATCGGCAACAAGGCCGTCTTCCTGGTCGAGCGGCCGGATGTCTGGCATCGGCTGCTGGCTGGCGAGTGGCTGCTGCCGGGCCAGAGCATCGTCGGTGGCCTGCTGGGTGGGCTGATCGGCGTGGAACTCGCCAAGTGGCTCAGCGGCCAGACCCGCAGCACCGGTGACGCGCTGGTGTTGCCGCTGGTGGCTGGCATCGCGCTCGGGCGAGTCGGCTGCTTCATCGCCGGCCTGCACGACGACACCTATGGCCTGCCAACCGGCTTGCCCTGGGGGGTGGACCTGGGCGACGGCGTGCCACGCCACCCCTCGCCGCTCTACGAGATCGTGGTGGTGTTGATGCTGGGCAGCGGGCTCCATGCGAATCGCGAGCGCCTGGCCGGCGTTCCCGGCCTGCAGTTCAAGCTGTTCCTCACCGCCTACCTGCTGTGGCGCCTGGTGGGCGACGCGCTCAAGCCGGTGCGCGATCCGTATCCGTTGGGCCTGTCCGGCATCCAGTGGGTGTGCCTGGCCGCACTGGCCCTGTACCTGCCCATCGTGTGGCGAGCCGGCCAGCGGCTTCTCCTGAAGGCGACCCCCGCATGAGCGACCGCAACACCCGGCCCTACCTGTTCTACGACACCACGCAGTCGGTGTGCACCACCTGCCTGCGCCAGATCGAGGCCAAGATCGTCTTCAAGGACGAGCGTGTCTACATGGACAAGTGGTGCCCGGTGCATGGCACCGAGCGCGTGCTGGTGAGCGACGACGTGGCGTACTACCGGCTCGGCCGCGAGGTCTTCGTCAAGCACCCGGAGATGCCGCTCCGCTTCGCCACCGAAATGCGGTACGGCTGCCCCTACGACTGCGGCCTGTGCCCGGACCACATGCAGCACAGCTGCCTGGCCATCGTCGAGATCACCGACCACTGCAACCTGCGCTGCCCCACCTGCTACGCCGCCTCGGGGCCGGAGCGGCTCACCCACCGCAGCTTCGGCGAGGTGCTGGCGATGCTCGACGCGGTGGTGGCCAGCGAGGGCGCGGCCGACGTGGTGCAACTCTCCGGTGGCGAGCCCACACTGCACCCGAGGCTGTTCGACATCCTGGATGCCGCCAAGGACCGGCCGATCCGTCACCTGATGCTCAACACCAACGGCATCCGCATCGCGCAGGAGCCGGGCTTTGCGGAGAAGCTGGCGGCCTACGCGCCCGGCTTCGAGGTCTATCTGCAGTTCGACTCCTTCCGGCGCGAAGCGCTGATGGATCTGCGCGGCGCCGACCTGCGCCGGGTGCGCGAGCAGGCGCTGGAGCGCCTGAACGCCGCAGGCCTGTCGACCACACTGGTGGTGACCGTCAAGCGTGGCGTCAACGACGACGAGATCGGCGAGATCATCCGCTACGCTGCCGCCCAGCCATGCGTGCGTGGTGTCACGCTGCAGCCGGTGCAGGACGCCGGCCGAAACGAGGCCTACGACGCCACGAAGCATCGGCTGACCGTCAGCGAGATACGCCGCCGCATCGCCCTGCAATCGGGCCTGTTCACGCTGGACGATGTGGTGCCGGTGCCCTGCAACCCGGACACGCTGGCGATGGCCTACGCGCTGCGTGGCGACGACGGCACGCTGCAGCCCCTGACCCGCTTCCTCGACCCGAAGACGCTGGTGGAGGGTAGCCGCAACACCATCGTCTTCGAGCGCGATGAGTCGCTGAAGGATCAGGTCTTCAAGCTGTTCTCGACCAACCACTCACCCGAATCGCAGGCCAGCTGCCTGTCGGCGCTGATGTGCTGCCTGCCCCAGATCGCGGCGCCTTCGGCGATGGACTACACCCAGGTGTTTCGCGTGCTCATCGTGCAGTTCATGGACGCCCGCGGCCTGGACATCCGGGCCCTGAAGAAAAGCTGCATCCACATGGCGCTGCCGGACGGCCGCATGGTGCC
>CAYJEC010000038.1:0-13692 GCA_964369025.1 uncultured Ideonella sp.
ACCGCCGAACCAGATCTCGCCCTGGCGCGTCACGTAGACCGTGGCCGCGCTCTGGTGGCTGCGCCCGGCGCTGTCGCGCGCACTCGCCACCAGCTCCACCTCGCCGGCCTGTTTGAGTTCGGCCGCGCATTCGAGCAGGCCCTTGTTGATTCGCGCCAGATCACGGTGGCGCCCTACCAGAAGGGTGCGTGGGCCGTGCTAGGCCGGGGCTTCGTCGCCTGGGCCGCGCACTGGTATTTGAAGATGGCCGGCCTCAGCGGCCGCTATTGACAGCGTCCGGCGCTGCCGGGGCTTGAGCCGCCTCGAGGCCCCCGGCCTCAGGGCGCTTGGCGGAACACGGTGCCGGTGCCGACGCCCTGGTACTTGTCGGTGATGGTGCCCATGGTCACGCCATAGATGCCGCCATCTCGACCCACCAGCAGGCGCCCCCACGGACTGCGGCCGTCATTCTCTTTCTTGGCGAACGCATGCATCACGGCGGCCTGGCTGCCGTCTAAGCGCGCCCGGTAGAGCGTGCTGTTAGCCGTAAAAGGCGCCGAGGGATCCCCGAGGGTCGTGCCGTACCAGGTGCCATCGGGAGCTTGCGTGGGCGGGGTGTTCGGTCCCCACCCGTCGTGCCCGTTGAACGAATGCAGCAACTCGAATTGCCCGTCGGTCGAGACGCGCCAGAGCGTGCCCATGCCGAAGTCGCCACCCTCAAAGGCGGCGCCGTAGAGCTTGCCGTCCTTCCCCAGCGTCAAGCCACTGACCCACAACCCTTCGTCGTAGTGGAAGGTGTGGACCAGTGTGAGTTGCCCGTTGGCCTCCACACGGAACACCGTGCCGCTGCCGGCACCGTCGTCGGCCGTGCCGTACAAGAGCCCGTCAGGTCCCAGCGTCAGCGCGTTCCTGGGTCGGACGCCCAGCGGGTCGTCATGGCGGAAGTTGTACAGCACGCTCAGTACTCCGTCGGTCCCCAGCCGAAACACAGTGCCGTAGGTTTCGCCATTCGGGCCGCGGCTTGTGCCGCCACTGGAAGACGTTCCGTACAGGGCACCGTCAGTGCCAGTGACCAGGCCACTGGTACCCCAGGGTTCGTCCTGCGTGAAATGGTGCAGCACCTGGTAGTGGCCGTTGAAGCTCAGACGCCAGAGCACGCCATAGCCGTACTTTCCGCCACCAGCCCCGCCGTACAACGCACCATCGAGCAACAACAGTTCGGAGATGCCGCAGCCTCGCATCGCCTTCTGGTTGGAGAAATCAAACACCGTGGATTCGGTGCCATCGGGGGCAATGCGGTAGATCAGGCCGCACCCTTGCTGGTTGATCGCATGCCAATCACCTCGGCTGTTCCTGGTCGCGCCGTAGAGGTTCCCATGTTTGTCTTGAACCAATCCAACATGGGGAGCCCAGCCCTCGCCGTGGCCGAATCGGTGAATCACCGCGTAGTCTGGCGGTGCTGGAGGCTTCGCCGTCAGCGCAGCGCTGACTCCAAAGCTTGCCGCCACGGCCAAGCCGAGCAAACAGACCCGGATGACTCGGCTTGCCCAGCCCGAGAGCCCGCCTGGCCGGCGAGTGGATTCGTGACGCATGCGGTGCTCCTCAGAGGGCAGTGTGCAGGGTTGGGGGTCGATCATCACGGCTTGCGGTACTTGGCGACAAAGGCCTGCCAACCGCTGAACTGGGTGCCTTCGAGAACGCCTTCTTGCGGGCGGGACATCAAGGCATTGCTGTCATTGATGCCGACTGCGTTGTACTGGTTGAACAACGCGATCCCGAAATTGGGGTAGTGCACGGAGCCACTGCCCGGCTTGTCTGGACTGCCATATGACAGGTCCATGTCGGTCACCGTGATCCGCTTGACCTGAGTCTGGCTCCCCAGCTCCAGGTAGAACGGCTTCTCGTACTGCAGCATGACCGGCAGTTTGGTCCGGTCAGTGATCCCTCCCTTCACCGACAGAACGGCATCACCGAACTGCCCATCGTGCGAATGCTCCACATGGCATTGCTGCACGAAGGCGGCGGTGACCGAATCCTGCACCAGATAGCGCTGCGAGAACACGTCGCATCCATAGCTGGTCTGCGACTGGTAGCCCACAAAGCCGGCCACCTGGTGCGAGGCCTGGCCCGGCGCGTCGGGCTGCAAAGCCTGCCACAAGGCCAGCGTGCCGCGCGAGTGGCCGAAGACGAAGATGTTGCGGGTGTCCACCTTGAGCTGTGCAGCTTTCTCATGCAGGAGGCGCAGGAACAGCCCTGCGTCCTGATGCGGCACCTGCCCGTTGTACCCTGGCGTTTCTGCCAAATACTCGTCGGACACCGGGTGGCGGAACTCCACCGAAAGGAAGTGGAAGCCCAGATCGTGCGCCGGCTTGGCCACCTGCAGGTAGATGGTGCTGTCCTTGTCGAAGTGGTTGTTGACGCCGTTAGGGTGGAAGTAGACGATGGTCGGGTAGACCACGCCGTCGGCCACCTCCTGGTAGGCAGCCGGGGGCCAGAAGTCGAACTGCTGCTTGGAGTCCTTGCAGTCGCGGGTGGGGTCCTTCCAGCTGACGGGCCCCCACTTGAGGGACTTGTAGACGCCCATGCCGTTGGGCGGCGGCAAATTGCTAGGGCCGATCACGCCGGTGGTGGGCAGATCCACACTGGTCACTTCGTGCGCCAGGTTGTCCACCTCGCCTGTGGGCACCGGGGCGAGGTTGTTGGCAGGGGCGTCTGGTACGACGGTAGTGCAGACGGCGTAGGCCCAGGTGGTTGGCGCGTGCACCGCCATCAGGCAGACAGCGGCAAACGCGAGCAGGCCGCGCCGTACACGGGTGATGTTCTTCATGGGGCCCTCCCTCGGGCGCTTGTTTGGTCTTGTGGTCCGCCGGGTCTTGAAGCCCGGTCGGCGTGCCGCTGGATTCTGCGTTTCGCTGGTGCCACCCAGCCACGGAGCCGGGCGAACTGTTGAAGATCGTTGAAGATTTAGCGGCGGCGCCGGCACAGGGCACATAAGCCCGGCGCAGCCGCAGCTCAGGCCTGTGGTTCGTCGCCGAATCGGTTCGGCCCGCGCGTGCCGCGCAGGAAGCCGTTGTCGATCAGCAGCCAGAACTGGCCGATCAGCGTGATCAGGCCGACCAGCACCCACCAGGCGCTGCGGTCGCGGTCGTGCCAGCGCTTCACTGAGATCGCGATCGCCGGCCACGCCACCAGCAGGTTGGCCAGGCGCTCGGCCCGTTCAGGTGCCAGGCCGGCGATCTCCAGCAAGGCCATTGCCACCACGCCAATGGCTGTGAGAGACAACACCCCGTACAACCAGAAGCTGCGTCGGCCGATGCGGCCGTCCAGGCTCACGAACAGCTGCCAGGGTGTCATGGCCTCGTGGGCCAGCGGCAGGGTGAGAACGGGCGACGACATGGCCGAGAGTATTCCACGCCCGTCTGGCGCCGCCCTGACGCTGCTGGTGGTGGGGGACATCCCCCGGTATCGGGTGAACGCACGCAATTGCCGGCCCACGGCGCCCGCGCCAACTGAGTTCGAAGAAAAATCCCTAATAAAATCAAAGGCTTGGAGTAACTGTGCGATTCGCACATGTCTGGCATGGTGATTGCGATCTTCAGGGTGCCACGGGCAGTGTCCCTCCCGGGCATTGACCGAGACCACATCCTCCCCCTTCATTCTGGAGAACACCATGTCCAAGACCCTGACCCGCACCCTCGCCCTGTTGGGCACCCTGGTCGCCCTGAGCACCGCCGCACTGGACGCCAGCGCGGCCACCATCCGCGTCAAGTGCGAAACCCGCACCGGCCGCTCGTCCGCCTCGATCGATGGCGCCGCGCTGGCCGCCGGTACCTACAGCGCCGTGCTGACCTCGGGCACGCACACCGCGCGCAGCCTGGTGGCGAACTCGGTAGCCGGCGAAGTCGGTTTCGACTTCGACAGCAATCCGAAGGACATCCGCCAGGGTGCCACGCCGATTGCGTCGACCTTCATCGTCGGCGGCCGTGCCACCGGCAAGTTGCTGAACTCGCGTGGCACCGTGGTCGCCCAGTCGACCGTTCTTTGCCGCGTGAACTGAACCAACTTGGCGCCGGGCCCCACCCGGCGCGATCCCAAATGCGAAGCGGGCCGAGTGATCGGCCCGCTTTGTCGTTGGCGGCCGCTTCCGGCGCGCAGTGCCTCAGAGGCAGGAGCGGTCCTTGGCTGGTTTGTTGGTCAGCGCCGCCATCGCGTCGAGTTCGCGCAGGTCGGTGCCGCCGCACAGGTTGACGGTGGTACGGTCAATCCGCCGTGCCAGATCCTTCGTAGGCATGGCGGGGAAGCGGCTGCGCAACAGGGCCGCAGTGCCAGATGCCAGCGGCGCTGCCATCGAGGTGCCGCTCCAGGTGGCGTAGGTGCCGCCGGCAAAGGTGCTGGTGATGGCTTCACCCGGCGCTGCAAGATCGACCCAGGAGCCGAAGTTGCTGAAGGTGGCACGCCGGTGCGCCGCGGTGCTGGCGCCGATGGACAACTGCCCGTAGGCTGACTCGGCAGCCGGGTACTCCCGCAGGCGATCCGATCCGTTGTTGCCCGAGGCCACCACCATCACCGCGCCACGCGAAATGGCACAGCGTTGCTTGTCGCCGTCGTAGCCGGGGTCGGTGAAATCGACACCGGGCTTCAGCTTGGCGGGGATGTTGCAGGTGAGCAGCTGCGAGACCGCCTCGAACAGCCGGGTCTCGCTCAGGCTGCCCAGGCTCATGTTGACCACGTGCGCCCCGTCGTCGGTGGCGGGGTTGCCGTCCGGGTCGGCCGCATAGAGCAGGGCCTCGGACAGCACCCAGGCGTTGCCCACACCGTCAGGATCCAGCACCCGTACCGGCATGATCATGGTGCTTGGCGCGGCCAGTGCCACCAGGCCGGCGACGTGCGTGCCATGCCCGTAGCCCGGCCGGCCCGACGGACCCTCCGAGGGATCACTGTCGAAGTCGACGAAATCGAAACCGGGCAGCAGCTTGCCCGCGAAGGCCGGGTGGCTGCGGTCGATGCCGGTGTCCAGCACGGCGACGCGCGTGCCGACGCCGGTCGACAAGGTGTGCGCCTCCGGCAGGCGGATAGCGGCCGGTGCCCACTGATCCACATACTCCACCTCGGTGCCAAACGCCCAGGGGCTGTTCTTGCGCGCCTCGGGGCTCTCGTTCTGGTTGTTCGGCTCGACGATCAGCACATCGGGCTCGAGGGCCATGGCCTTGATCAGGTCGTTCAGCTTGTCGGTGCCGAGCACCCTCAGGCGGTAGATCGGGCGCGTGCCAAAGCGGTCGGTCTCGCTCAGGTTGTACTTGGCCAGCAGCGGAGCCAGCGCGGTGCTCGTGCGCAGCTTGAGGAGCAGTTCGCCGGGCAGGGCGGGGTCGTGGCCGCCCTTGGCATGCACCGAGGCGCCGCAGGCCACCAAGATCGCAGCCAGCGCAAGCTGGTGCCATGGCGACTTTCGTGAGGGCAGTTTCATCGTCGAACTCCTGGTGCAAGACATCGCGGGAAAGGGGTTCACCAACCGCCGTGCAGCGCGAACGCAGCCCAGTAGGCGGGGTGGGGGTGGGTCAGCCGGGTCTGTTGCTGTGCCGCCTGGAGCGCTTCGGCCGGGCTTTGCCCGGCTCGCCATGCGCTGTAGAAGGCGGCCATGAAACTGGCGGTCACCGCGTCGTCGACGGGCCAGAGGCTGGCCACCACGCGTGCCGCACCTGCCACCTGGAAGGCGCGCACGAGGCCGAAGGCTTCGTCGCCCCGGCCGGTGTCCGCCAGGCCGGTCTCGCAAGCGCTGAGCACAACCATGGCGGGCTTCAGGCGCAGCCCCTCCACCTGCTCGACGGTCAATGCCGCGTCGGCCAGGTGCAGGGCCGAGAACATCGGGTTGTCAGCGCGGAACAGCGCATGGCAGGCGAGGTGGATCAGATCCGCCTGCGGTGCCAGCGCCACCAGGCGGGACAAATTGGCCTGCTCACCCACACAGGCTTGTCCTTCGCTGAACAGGCCTGCCACAGCGCTGGCCTCGTCGGCTGCATGGGGCAGGCGGCTCGACTCGCCGAGCGCCAGCACGCGGTTCGGCACGATCGGCGGTTGCATCAGGCCTTGCAACGCCATGCGGGCGCTCGCCGCCACTGCCAGCGCGTGACGCTCGCCCAGGCTGAGCACGCCATCGTGCAGCGCGGCAAACGGCAGGCCACCGAGCTGCGCATGCGGCACCACCACCACACGCCGGGCCGACGCCAGGGCCCCCGCCAGTGGCGCCCAGACCAGCTCGTGCAACTGGTGCAGGCGCTGCCCGGCCCGGCGGGCCAGGGTGTCCAGGTGCTGGCTAACCGGGGCAGCGCCGTGGCGCAGGGTCTCCATCTGGAAGTGCATCAAACGCAGCGCCTCGAGCACCTCGGGCCAGGATGCGATGCTGCGGTGCACCTGAACCCCGCGCGCAGTCACCACGCAGGCGAACAACTCGTCGTCGAGCACGCCGTACTCGACCAGCGCCTCGGCATCACCGAGTTGGCCGACGAGTGCCGCCGCCGCAAAACCGCCTTCCGCACCGGCGGGCCGATGCCCGTCTGGCGCGGCCAGGCGCTGGCGGCGAGCCTCCTCGAGCAACGCGTCCTCGACCTGCCGCTGCTCCTGCAGCATCTGTGCCGAAACCTGCGGCGGCTCGTCCAGGCGCTGGGTTCGCCGGTACAACCAGTGCAACCGTGCCCGCAGCAACCCGACCTCGGCCGATTCGCCACCAGATGGGCCAGCGGCGGCGTGGTCACCCAGGCTGCGCGCGCGGACCTGGTCCAGGCGCTCGAGCACGCGGGCCGCCTGGCCTGGGGTGGCTTGCCGGGCATGGTCCTGCAATGCCAGGCGAAGCAGCTCGCGGTAGGGCTGCAGGTGGTCGGTGAGGAACGCGCTGCGCAAGTCGTCGCCGGGAAGGATCCGGCGCTGCGCCTCGAGCAGCTCGATGGCTGACTCGAACCGTTGCGTGGCAACCAGCGGGTCGCCGTGCTCCACGGCGACCAGCCCCTGCCCGTTCAGGCAGCGGACCTGCACCGTGAGCAGCTGGCGTTCGCGGGCCTGTTCCAGCGTGCTGTCGAAAAGCCGGCCAGCTTCGTCCGGCAAGCGCAGGGTGAGCAGGCTGTGCGCTCGGACGACGTCCGCCCGCGCCAGGCCGTCCAGCATGGCGGCCGCCTGGAAGGCCTCTGCGGCCCCCGCGGCCAGCGCATGGGCAGAGGCCGCGTCGCCGTCCGCCAACATGAACTCGGCGCGCGCCAGCTTGACAGCCGCCTCGCCGACGCCGTTGTGCTGCTCGCTGAACAACGCCATGGCCTGCGACAGGCAGGCGTCGGCACGGGCCCCGTCGCCCTGCCGGGCCAGGACGCGGCCGGTCTGCGCCAATGCCCAGGCCTGCTCGGAGCGCATGTCCAGGGCCTCGAACTTGGCCTGCGCCTGCAGCAACAGCGTCAGGGCCTCAGGCAGCAGATGCAACTCGAGGTAGGCGTCGGCCAACTGCTTCTCGGCGATGGCCAGGTTCTGCGGCATCGCCAGGTGCTCGTAGCGCCGCCGAGAGGATTCAAATCCGGCCAGAGCCTCGCGGTAGTGGCCCCGGGCCAGATCCAGAAGGGCCACCGATTCGTCCAGCAGCGCCTGGGGCACCTCCAAGGCATGCTGACCGGCCCGCATGCGGGCCCGTGCGTAGATGCGCAAGGCCTCCGCGAAATCGCCGGTGGCTGTCAACGCGTCGGCCAGGCCGATGTCGGCCATCACGGAATGCTCGTGGTCACGCGCCCGCGCGAACAGCACGGTGGCCTCGCGGTAGTGGCGCACCGCGTCTGCATAGGCGTCGCGGCGCATGTTCAGGTTGCCCAGGTTCAGGCTGACGCGCCCGGCGGCCTGCCGGTCTCCCTGGGCCACCAGCTCACGCTGCACGCGCCCGGCACACGCGGCTGCATCCGCGTGCCGGCCCTGCATGCTGAGCGCGATGATCTTGGGCACCTGGGCCTGCGCGGCGTGGTGGTCCTGTCCGAGTTGCCGGAATGCGGCCTCGGCGGCGTCCAGGCTTCGCAAAGCGTCGGCCATCTGGCCTTGGGTGACCAGAGCCGCGCCTTCCGTCCACAGCGTGACGGCCAGGATTTCCTGGCCGGCAGCACAGGCCTCGTCATGCGCCGCCGGGCAAAGGCGGCGCAGGGCCTCCGCGGCAGCCCCCGCCTGCTGCGGCTCGGTATTCAGCGCGGCGTAGCAGAGATCTTTCAGCGCCCAGGCGACGGCCAGGCGGTCTGCCACGCGAGACGGCAAGGGCTGCAGGCTGCTGGACGCGACCAACCGCCGCGCCCAGTCTGCGGGTGGTGCCTCGCGCAGCGGCAAGGGGGCCGTGTCGGTCACCGCATCACCTGTTCAGCGTGTCCGCGAACCCACGTCGATGGGCGGCAGCACGATGATGTCGCTACCCAGACGCAGGGTCACCACATAGCAACCGCTGTCGACACCCGGGATGCGGAACTCGCCCATCGAATCCAACCGCGCCAGATGCAGGGGCACGCTGCCGGCGCTGCGGGCGTCAACCAGTTCGACCACGCCGGTCTCGTCCGGCCCCAGGATCTGGCCGGTCAGAGCAAAGCGCTGCGCGTCCTGCCCGATCCGCAGATCGATGTCGCGCCCCTGGCTGCTGTAGAGCAGGTGGCGGGCGTCGGTGGTGGCCGAACGCATGCCCATGGCCAGCGGCGCCGCGCCCCAGCTGTCGAAAGTGAGTACGGCCTTCAGCTGGCGTACCAGCGCATTGGCGGCAGCCCGCCACGGGGCGCGCGGTGCGGCAGCCGCCGGCACGGCCACTCTGGTTGGGGCTGGGAAGGCCCGAAGGGCGTTCTGGATGAGCAGGGGCGGGGCGTCCGGCAAGGCCACGGCCAGTCGCAGCAGATCTGCAAACTCGTCGTCGGAAAGGTCCTGGATCGGCTTCATGGGGGGCCTGCAAAGTTGGCGTCGGATGCTGCACAGAGCACCCAAGTGACATTCAAATACATCTGACCGGTGTTCAGAAGGCAGGTTGGGTGACCAGGCCGCGCAGTTTGCCCAGGCAGCGCGCCCGCGTGGGCCCGATGCTGCCGGTGGGCGTGCCCAGGCGTTGGGCGATCTCGTCATATCCGAGTTGCAGATCGTCGTCGTTGAAGAGTAGCTTCAGCAGTGCCTGGCAACGCGCGTCGAGTTGCTCCAGCGCGCGCCGCACCTGCTCGGCCTGCTGAAGCGCGGCCAGGCTCTCGTCGGGCTGGGCCGCATCGTCGGCCATGTCCCAGGCAGCGGCGCCTTCGTGCCCATCGTCGTCGTCCAGTGTCATCGACACATATCGGTGGCTGCGGGTGCGCTGCAGCAGGGCCTCGCGCTTGGCGGTGGTGACGATCCAGGCTTGCAGGCGCGAGGGGTCGACGATCCGGGGCAGGTGCGTCACGAGGCGGCTGAACACCGCCTGGAAAACGTCGGCAGCGGTGTGGTCGTCGTGGCCGATGCGGCGGACGATGGCGTAGACCAGCCGCTGGTAGCGCTTGACCAGTGCCTCCCAGGCCTTGGCGTCGCCCTGGCGGCAGCGGGCTACCAGCACGGCGTCGCTGTCCTCTACCCTCAATGCCGGCCTGCTGCCGGCCACGGCGTTCTCGCCGTCGTCGTGCTCGCATCCGCAAGATGGGAACGGGGCGGGCGGTGGCACGGCCGCCCGGGTAGACAGGATGGGTTCGCTGATCATGGCTGCCAACACCGCACGCGCCGTGCCAGGCCAAGTTGCCAGAGCCAACTCAGGCGCGCACGGGTATGAGGGGCAAAAACGGGCCGCTTGCCCTGGGGGAAATCACCCAGTGTGGGAGATTTCCCCCACCGGCGCGACCCCCGAAAAATTCTTCGAGACGGCTGTATTTCCGGCGGATCTGGGCGTTCTGTCCGAGGGCCTGACACGGACTTCCCCACACCGATTGCCCACCCTCACCGCGTCAGCTTTCATCCAATCCACAACCGCAGGAAACCATCATGAACATGACCAAGTCTTTCGCCACCGCCGTCGCCCTCGTCGCCCTGTCCACCCTGAGCGTGTCGGCCATGGCCGCCTCGGTCCGCGTGAAGTGCGAGACCCGTTCGGACCGCTCGAAGGCGTCTGTCGACGGCAGCAACCTGTCGTCGGGCATGTACACCTCGGTGCTGACCTCCGGCGCCAACAGCGCCACCAGCCCGGCTGCCCATACCGTGGGCGACGAAGTCGAGTTCGACTACGACAGCAACCGCCGCGACATCCGCAAGGGTGCCACCCCGATCGCCAAGGACTTCATCGTCGGCAATTCCGTCACTGGCTCGATCGTCGACGCCGGCGGCAACGTGGTTGCCACCAAGACCGTCAACTGCCGCGCCCGCTGATCACCTGATCGCCTGGCTTTCCAAGCCCTGGGGCAGCGGTGCCGCGCTGCCCTGGGGCTTTCTCTTTGGGGTGCCTCCCTTGCCGATGAAGCCACCCCGAGGGGGGTGGGATGTTCCCCAACGGTGCGACCAGCACAACCCAAGAAGAATTTTTGAGCTGCAACTGTATTTCCGGTGGATCTGGCTGTTCTGTCCAAAGGCCTGACGCGGACTTCTCTTCTAACTCGAAGCCCAAGCACACCGAGTCAGATCCCTTCCACTTCAAGATTCAGCAGGAAACCATCATGAACATGACCAAGTCTTTCGCTACCGCCGTCGCCCTCGTCGCCCTGTCCACCCTGAGCGTGTCGGCCATGGCCGCCTCGGTCCGCGTGAAGTGCGAGACCCGTTCGGACCGTTCGAAGGCGTCGATCGACGGCAGCAACCTCGCCTCCGGCATGTACACCGCCGTGCTGACCTCGGGTGCCAACAGCGCCACCAGCCCCGCCGCCCAGACCGTGGGCGACGAAGTCGAGTTCGACTTCGACAGCAACCCCCGTGACATCCGCAAGGGTGCCACCCCGATCGCCAAGACCTTCATCGTCAACAAGTCGGCCACCGGCTCGATCATTGACGCCAACGGCAACGTGGTTGCCACCGCGACGGCCAAGTGCCGCGCCCGCTGATCACCTGATCGCTTGACGTTCCAAGCCCCAGGGCAGCGGTGCCGCGCTGCCCTGGGGCTTACTCATTGGGGGGTGCCAGAACAGAATGCCTAGCACTTGCGGCGACGGCTCGTCAACTGACAAGTGGCTGCTTTCGACCGAGGGTATGTGAGGGCGCAATGCCTTCCTTTGCCGGCTGCAGGTTTCGGACCGGCTCGTAGAATTTGGTGCACTGATTGCGCAGTCGGTGAGACGCGCGAACTGGAAGCGTTCCACGGCTGCGAACGCCTAGTACGGCAGCCTGACCACGTGGCAGGTGAAAACGAAGGGTGCGGAGATGCCCCAAAAGCCAGCGACGTTGCTGCGACGGAAGTCGGCGATCGTGTTGAAGAATCTGCCGGATGCCAGTGTGTAACATCTCGGCATCTTGACGTGTAGGCAGACTGCCGAGCGTCCAACAAATGACCGCGCCCAACGTGCGGCAGGAAAGCATCGGCCGTGAAGAGGACGGATCCTCAAACCCTAGAGTGGCAAGCGCGTCAGCAGCGCATTCGGGAGCATCAGGTTCGGTCGGACGCCGCTATTGATGGCCACAGAGTACGGAAGGCCAGGTTAGCTGGGCGGTCACGTCGCTCAGCACGGCAGCCAGCAGTCATTCTGAAACTGCCGATCTACCTCAATGCTGAGAGGGACGCGACTCGCATCGTAATTCTCAACTCGATCGGCACGATGATGGACAGTCTGACGCGTGGGTCGGCGCGGGTGAAACTTGACTTTTCTGAGGTGAAGCGGATCTACCCAGGCGGTATGCTGCTCTTGCTGGCCTACCTCGAACGATTGGTGGATGCTTTCCCCGGCCGCATTCGTGCAGTATGTCCTCGCGGCTCAATGGCGGCTCAACTCCTTTGGCATTTCGGCTTTGGCGAAAAGCTTCAGATCCCCGAGCACGGCAACGAACCACGTCATGCGTCAGTGACCGGTTGGAAGTACACGACTGGGCACCTCGCAGAGGGCGCGCTTGTCCACGAGCACATTGCAGATTTCTCGTCGCAAGTCGGGTCTTCAATGCCGGACGGGCTGTACAACACACTATCCGAGTCGATGACCAATGTCCGCCAGCACGCTTACCCGGAAGGGTGCAAGATTCCCGAACAATTCCGGCGTTGGTGGATGTTTTCCAGTTGCCAAAGTCCAGCATCGGGGCAAGACGGGAACCTCTTCTTGGCGTTTTACGACTTTGGCGTCGGCATTCCTGACTCGATGCGTGAGCGACTGGTTGGACTGGCAGAGCAGTCGGCAGAAACCCTGCATCGCCTCTTGCGGCATTTAGGGTTGACACACGGCAAAGGTCTGGATCGTCAGTTGCTGCAGCTTGCTGTCGACCACACTCGCAGCAGGACAGGGTTGCCCTTTCGTGGCAAGGGCCTACCCGAGATGAAGGAATTTGCCGCCAGCATGAGTGGCGGGCAGATGACCATCATCTCCGGGCGCGCCATGTATCGTTTTCGTGGACACTGGCCGGAGGCAGTTGTTACAAAGTCTGAGCGCGGTATCCTTGGCACCTTGATCTTGTGGAACCTGCCCCTCACATGGAAGGACGCCACGTCATGAGCACCTCCACCATCATCTCTGTTGCAAAGCAGTTTTCGCCGACGCCAGCTGGCCGGTTCGTTACAGATGGGCCCTTTCCGGGTGAGAAATTTCGAGAAGACTGGTTGCTGCCACAGTTGAAGCAGGCTTCCGGCTCGATTGTTGTCGACCTTGATGGAACAGCCGGGTACGGCTCTTCTTTCCTTGAGGAAGCGTTCGGGGGGCTTGTGCGGAAGGGCTACACGCCAAAGACTCTGCGCTTGCGTCTGACGATTCTCTCGTCGCGTCCTTCCTATGTCGAGCGAGTTTGGTCGTACATCGACCGTGCTGCGGACCGGTCCTGATGTCTGCCTGCGACGCTGGCAGCGCCTGGCATACGACGGTCCTGCCCTGGCTCGCGCCCATTGTCACAATCATTGGGTGGGCAATTGTCAACTGGCAAAACAACCGGCGCGAGAACCGCAAGGAAGCGCGAGCCCTATTGGACGCGTCCAAAGATCTTGCCGTCGACATTGCTGCTAACGCCCGCGCGTACATGTGCCAAGCAGCCCGAGACGAAGAGGCAGAGGCGGAGATAAAGGCTGGCCTGGAGGAACTTGAAATAGAACTTTTGCGCCTTCCGATGTATGAGCGGCTTCGCAACTTGGTGTCGGCAGTGGCGGACTTCGCCGATGCCGCGACGGGCGCCGACTTTGAATCCGCCAATCGCAGAGCACGGGATAGGAGCGACCCCGAGACGCAGGCTCTGATGGCCGCACGCAACGTGCTGCTCACGAGGATGGAACAGGTCTATGCGTCCGAGTACTTACCCAAGTCCGCTCGTCGGCAGAACAGTTGGTGGTAGAGCCAGCAGAAATCGCCAGCACCGTACCATTGGCCGCGGACGCAGGCTGTCGGACCGGAGCCCGGCCTCCCAGGTGACTGGAAGCGGCTCGTGTTCGACCACCCTTCGCCTCTGGCAACAGGTCGACCGGGACTGGCCATGGGCATTGCCGCCGTCTGGCCGATCGCCACCAGTCGCATGAGCCGACGCTGCGGCAGAAGGGCAATCCCTGCCAAGGGAGGATGTAGCGCAGCGCTGTCTCACCCCGTCCCACTGAACCGCCCCGGATTTTGA
>CAYJEC010000039.1:0-13448 GCA_964369025.1 uncultured Ideonella sp.
GCCTCGATCAACTTCCAGCTGAACCTGGGCTACGCGTTGACTTTTCTGCTGGCCGGCAGCGCGCTGGCCTCGATGCACATGGCGCACGACAGCCTGCGCGGACTGACTCTGCATGCCCGGCCGCCGCAAGCGGTGTTCGCCGGCGACCGGGCTTCACTGGACATCGTGGTCACCAACCCGGGTGCAGCGCGGCACGGCCTGGGCTTCGGTGTGCAACCGTTGCAGGGCGCTTCTGTGTTGGCCTTCGCCGAGGTGGATGCGCAGGGCCAATCGAGCGTCAGCATAGGGTTCCTTGCCGAATACCGCGGCCGTGTCGACCTGCCGTTGCTGCGCATCGAGAGCCGGTTCCCTTTCGGATTGTTCCGGGCCTGGTCGCTTTGGCGGCCAGCCGGCCACCTGTGGGTCTACCCAAGGCCCGAGCAGCCACCCGCCCCCCTGCCCTCGGCCGGCATGGTGGCCGGCAGCACGCTGCCTGCGCGTTCGGCACAGGGCGGCGAGTTCGACGGCCTGCGTCCCTGGCGGCGCGGCGACAGCCTGCGTCAGGTGGCGTGGAAGAAGATGGCCCGGAATGGTGAACTGATCAGCCGGGAGGGCCGGGAATCAGCGCGCCGGCAGCTCTGGCTGGATTGGTCGCAGACCCGCCAGGCCAACGCCGAGCAAAGCCTGTCCCGGCTGGCCGCCTGGGTGCTGCTGGCGGACGGCCAGGGCCTGGCCTACGGGCTGCGCCTGCCTGGCCAGGAACTACCCCCGGGAAACGGCGGCCCTCACCTTCAGGCCGCCTTGCAGGCGCTCGCCGAATGGAGGTGACACGGTGAGCCGGCTGCCCGTCTTGGCCACCCTGCGCCCGCCCAGCCGCGAGTCGCGCGACACCTTGTTCATGCTGGCCGTGATCGCCTGGACGGTCACGCCCCACCTGTTCCGCCTGTCGCCCTGGGTGGCTGTGCTCTGCGGCATGGTGCTGTGGTGGCGCGCATGGCTGGCGTGGCGGCAGGCCCAGCTGCCGGGCCGCTGGGCCCTGGTCGGCGTGCTGCTGGTGGCCGTGGGCCTGACCGTCTGGAGCGAACGCACCGTGCTCGGCCGTGCGGCGGGCGTGACCCTGCTGGTGGTGCTGATGGCCTTGAAGACACTGGAGTTGCGGGCCCGCCGCGATGCGCTGGTGGTGTTCTTTCTGGGCTTCTTTCTGGTGCTGACCCAGTTCCTCTACTCGCAGTCGCTGTGGACAGCATTGGCCATGGGCCTGTCGGTGTGGGGCTGGCTGACAGCGCTGACGCTGGCCCACATGCCGGCCGGGCGCCCACTGCTTCGCGAGGCAGCCGCCCTGGCCGGGCGCGCCGCCCTGGTCGGGACGCCGGTGATGGTGGCGCTGTTCTTGTTGTTCCCGCGCTTGGGGCCACTCTGGTCCATGCCCGGAGCGCAGGCCCGCACCGGCCTGTCGGACAGCCTTCAACTGGGCGACGTGGCCGAACTGGCCACCGACGACAGCATCGCCTTCCGGCTGCGCTTCGAAGGGCAGGTGCCAGACCCCGGGCGCCTGTACTTCCGAGGCCCGGTACTCAGCGACTACGACGGCCGGCGTTGGCGTGCGCCTCCTGCGCCACATTCGCCTGCCGAATTCGGGGGCAGATCGCCACCCAGACCGGTGGAATCGCCCGAAGCGATCCGCTACGAGATGACGCTGGAGCCCCTGCGGGTGCCCTGGTTGCCGCTGCTGGAGTGGACCCAGGCACAGCCCACGATCAACCCGCCCCTGGCGGGCCTGCCCCAGCGCCCGGACGTCGACGGCCAGTGGCGCCTGCGCAGCCCGCTGGGCGAGCGCATCCGCCTGAGTGCCGTGGCCGATCTGCGCGCCGCCTCACGTGCTGAGCTCAGGCCCGCCGAACAGGCCCAGCTCACCGCCCTGCCTCTTGGAAGTCACCCGCGCACGCGGGCCTGGGCCCAAGCGCTTCAGGACGATCCGGCCTTGGCTCAGGCCGACCCGGCTGGCCTGTCCCAGGCCGTGCTGCGCCATATCCGCCGAGAGCCGTTCCAGTACACGTTGTCGCCTGGCACCTACGAAGGCGACACCGTCGACGAGTTCTGGCTGGATCGGCGGGCCGGCTTCTGTGAGCACTATGCGGCGGCCTATGTGGTCGTGATGCGCGCCATGGGGGTGCCGGCTCGCATCGTCACCGGCTACCAGGGCAGCGACGCCGTGCCGGTCGATGGCTACCTCGCGGTTCGTCAGAGCCACGCCCATGCCTGGGCCGAGTTCTGGCTGCCCGGCAGGGGATGGCAACGGGCCGACCCCACCGGCGCGGTCTCGCCGGACCGCATCGACCGGAGCGTGGCCCTGTCTTCGCCTGGCCTGGTGTCGGATGCCCTGTCGGCGGTCAATCCCGGGCTTCAACTGCAGTTGCGTCGCTGGGCCGAATCCTTGGACAACCGCTGGAACCAGTGGGTGCTCGGTTATGGCCGGCGCCAGCAGTTCGACCTGCTGGGGCAAGTCGGCTTCTCATCACCCGACCTGCAGTCGCTGCTGAGGGTGCTGGTGGGGCTGGTGGTGGCAGCGGGGCTGGCCGGCGCTGCCTGGGCCTGGATCGACGCGCGTCGGCAGACTCCATGGCAGCGGCTCAGGCGGGGCATCGCGGCTGAACTCGGGCGGCTCGGCATCGACACCCGCCACTCCGACACCCTCGCAACCCAGGCACGACAGCTTGTTGAACAACGTGGTGCCGCTTACCAGCCTGCTGCCGACGCCCTGCTGTCGCTCGAGCGCCACCGTTACGGCTGGCCGGGCCATGCCAACCCACCCCGCGGCTGGTGGCGAGACTTTCGGCGTGGTCTGGCGGCAGGGCGTCGCCGACCATAATCAGCCCATGCATCTGACGTCATTCGGCCCGGCATGTGCCGGCCTCTCCATCGCCTTGCTGGCCCTGGCCTGCAACGAGGCACATTGCGCCCAGCCAGGCAAGAAGAAGCCTGCGGTGGTCCGTTCCGATACCGCGCCCGATGTGGTCACCTACGGCCGCCGCGACGATGTGGTCGCCTTCGCCCGCCAGGCCGCTGAGGTGCGTGGCCTGGATGCCGACTGGGCCGCCGCCCAACTGGCGCAAGCCCGCTATCAGCCGAGCGTGGCCAAACTGGTGATGCCGCCGCCTGCGGGCGTCGCCAAGAACTGGGAGGCCTACCGCGCCCGCTTCGTGGAGCCACAGCGGATCCGTGAAGGCCTGCGCTGGTGGCAGGCCAACGAGGTGGCTCTGGCCCGGGCAGAAGCGCGTTGGGGCGTGCCTGCCGACATCGTGGCCGCCATCGTTGGCGTCGAGACCTTCTATGGCCGGATCCTCGGCAACTACAAGGTCATCGACGCTCTTTCCACACTGTCTTTCGACTTTCCCAGCGGCCGGTCGGACCGCAGCAGCTTCTACCGTGACGAGCTGGGCGCATTCCTGCAGTGGAGCTCGAGCGAGGGCCGCGACCCTCAAAGCGTGAAGGGCTCGTATGCCGGCGCCATCGGCCTGCCTCAGTTCATGCCCAGCAGCATCCTGAAGTACGCGATCGATTTCGACGACGACGGCCGCATTGATCTGGACACCCACGGTGCCGACGTGGTGGGCAGCGTGGCGCACTACTTCGCGCAGTTCGGCTGGCAGCGCGACCTGCCGACACACTACCCGGTGACTCCGCCCAGCGAGTTGCGTGACCGTGCGTTGCTGCTGGCGCCTGACATCCTGCCCAGCTTCAGCCCGGCCCAGTTCACCGAACACGGCGCGGTGCTCGACGAGGCCGGCCTCGCGCACAGCGGTCCCTTGGCATTGGTGGAACTGCACAACGGCGACAACGCCCCCACCTACGTGGCCGGCACGCGAAACTTCTATGTGGTCACGCGCTACAACTGGTCCAGCTATTACGCGATGGCGGTGATCGAGCTCGCCCGCGCGATGCGGCAGATGCGGCCGCCGCCTCCCATGCCGGCAACCGAGTAGCGCTCAGACCGGCAACCAACTGCTTCCGGCGGGAAGCCAGTCGCAGCCGAAGATCTCGCGCAGCGAATCGGCCTGCAGCACCTCGGTCACCGTGCCGGCGCGCCAGCGGCCATCGCCCAGCAAGGCCAGCGCATGCGTCGCGGCGCGGGCCACCCAATGCATGTCGTGGCTGCTCATCACCAGCGCTCGGCTGGGCTCGGCCGCCACCCAGGCGGCGCACCAGCGGGCCACCAGCCCCTGATGCGCCGGGTCCTGGAACGAGATCGGCTCGTCCAGCAGCATCAGCGGCGCCCCTTGGACCGCGCACTGGGCGATCGCCACCCGCTGCCGCTCGCCGCCGGAGAGCTGGGTCACGGCACGTGGGGCCAGATCGGCAATGTCCAGGCTGGCCAGATCGAGGGGCTCGGCACCAGCACGCACCACCGACAACTCCAGCAGGCGCCGAACCGACAGCGCGAAACGGTCTCCCGGCTGCTGAGGCATCCAGGCCCGCAGCGTCGCGGCTTCGGCTGCGGGCCATTCGGCCTGCGGTATGCCGCGCCAGTGCAGCTCGCCGGCCCGCCCCGGCACCGGCAATCCGGCCAGGGCGCGCAGCAGGCTGCTCTTGCCCACGGCGTTGCGGCCGATCAGGCACCAGCGCTCGCCCGCCCGCACTTGCCAATCGAGGTGCTCGACCAGCCGCCGGTCGCCCGCCCACAAGGCCAGGCCGTGCGTCTCGATCAGGGGCATGGTGCTCATCGCATGCCCCGGACCAACAAGACGATGAAACACGGTGCACCCAACAGCGCCATGACCGCCCCGACGGGCAGCTCCATCGGCGCCGCGACCAGGCGTGACACCAGATCTGCCACCACCAGCAGCGTCGCACCACCGAGTGCCGACAAGCCGGCCAACTGCCGGGTCTGCTGTACGCCTGCCAGGCGCCAGGCCTGTGGCACCACCAGGCCGACGAAGCCCACCGCACCGGCGGTCGACACGGCCAGGCCCACGGCCAGCGAAGCGCCCACCAGCAGTTCCAGGCGCAGGCGCTTGACCGGCTCACCCAGCACGCCAGCCACCTCGGCGCCCAGCATCATGCGGTCGATCGAGCGGCCACGCAGTGCCAGCGCCGCAAACAGCAGCACGGCACCGGCCGCGCAGGCGCCGTTGTCCTGCGCCGCCGACAGGTCGCCCACCAGCCAGAAGATGGCACCGCGCAGGCGCTCGTCCGGCGTCAGCATCAGCAGCAGTGTGGCCCAGGCGCCGAACAGGGCTGCCAGCATCGCGCCGACCAGGATCAGGCGCGGCGACGCGTCGTCACCCGAGGCCAGCGCCGAGCGCGCCAGCAGCAGCAGCAAGGCCCCGGCGGCCAGCGCGCCGATTCCGGCGCCGGCCCACAGCGACGCCCCAGCCAGCAGCGCCAGCAAGGCACCCACCGAAGCCCCGCCCGAGGTGCCCAGCACATAGGGATCGGCCAAGGGGTTGCGCAGCAACACCTGCAGCGACAAGCCAGCCAGCGCCAGCAAGGCCCCCACGCCGGCCGCCGCCAGGACCCGCGGCGCGCGGAGGGACAGGATCAACTCGCGGTCCAGCCCGGCGCTGCCTGCCGCCAATGCCACCAGCACGGCAAGCACCGACGCGCCCAGTGCGAGCGCCCAGAGAGCGGCGGGTGACAACGTTCGGGCCATGGGGCTGTCAGGCCTGTTCGATCAGCGCCATTGGCCCCGCAACTGCACCGTGAACGCTCGCGGCGCGCTGGTGTAGCCCAGGATCTCAGGAGCGTCTTCGCCGGTCGCATTGTCGAGCTTGAAGGCGAGCGTCCAATCCTTGCCGAGCGAGCGCTGGGCCGTCAGGGCCAGGGTCGTACGCGACGGGTTGGTGGCGTTGGAGAAGGTCGCGGGGTCGGTGTCCAGGCGCGCGCCGCTGTAGCGCAGCCAGGCGCCGAGTTGCCACGCATCGAACGGCAGGCGGTAGTTCACGGCGGCGGACTCGCGGGCGCGGCGTTTCAGCGCCACACCCTGGTTCTCGTCGCGTGGGTTCTGGAAGGTGGCCTCCAGGCCCACCAGTCCCGGGCCTGCCGGGCCTTCAGCCATCAGTTCCAGGCCCTGGTTGCTGGCCCGCGCGATGTTCACCGTCTCGAAGGTCACGGGGTCGAAGCTGATGCGGTCGCGCTGTTTCTGGGCGAACAGGGTGCCACGGGCGAACCAGGCACCGTCGCGCCATCGCAGGCCCAGTTCGGCATCGCGCGAATGCTCGGCCTTCAAGGCCACGCCCGGGGGTGCGTACTGCTGGTCGACAAAGCTGGGCGCCGAGTAGCCGTTGGCCACCTTGGCGGACAGCGTCCAGCCGGGGGCCACATGCCAGCCGAGTGCCAGCAACGCGGTGTTCTCGGCTCCAAATGCACTGCTGTCGTCGGCCCGCAAGTGGGCCTGCAGATCGACGCCCTCGCCGGCCGCACCGAAGTGCCCCAACCAGCCGAGGCGCAGGCCCTGCACACGGCGTTCGGCCTCGGGCGTGTTGCTGTCGATGAAGCGCTCCCGCTTGCTGTCCAGGCCCGCCTGAAGCGTGTGACCGGACAGCGGCTGCCATTGCAGTTGCAGGCCGGCAAGCTCGGTCTGCGACTTGCCGTCGACCGCGAAGCCGGTCGGGTCGTCGAATCGCTCGCGGGTGCGGCCCAGGTCCACGCCAAGCTCCCAGGTCGGCGCCAGCGCGTGGCGCGACTGCAGCCCGATGCTGTCGATGTCGCTGGTCAAGTGGTCGTCGAGGCTGCCGTCGAAGCCGTCGTAGTCGCTGCGGGTGCGTTCCTTCATCAGGCTCAGTGTGGTGCGCTGGCCCGCTGCCCAGCCTTGTTGCACCTGGGCCGACAACGCCGTCTGCTGGCCAGCGTCCCGGTCGGGGTTGGCGCCCGGCGAGGTGGCCGGGTCCTTGGCGCTGTAGCCGCCGGTCTGGCGGCGAGACAAGGTGGCCGCCAACCGCGTGGCGGTCTCGCCTTCGCCAAACTGCCTGGCACCGCTCAGGGCGGCCCACGCCGTCGCCTGGGTGCCGCCGCCGACATCCACCGCCAGGCCGGCGGCGCGGCGCGTGACGATCTGCACCACCCCGCCCACCGCCTGTGCGCCATAGAGCGCAGAGAGGTTGCCACGCACGATCTCGACCCGCTCGACCTGGTCCAGCGCGATGTGCTGCCACGAGGCGGAGCCGAAATCGGCACGGGCGAACGGCACGCCGTCGATCAGCACCAGCACCTGGCGGCTGTCGGCGCCGCGCAGGAACACGCTGGTCTGCGAGCCCAGGGGGCCGGCCTGGCCGATGTCCAGGCTGGTGGTCTGGCGCAGCAGCTCGGCCAGGTCGGCGCTTTGGGCGGCCTCGATGTCCGCCCGCGTCAGCACACGGGTGCTGGGCAGCGTGTCGGGCACCGGCTGCTCGATCCGGGAGGCAGTGATCACCAGGGTGTCAGGGGGCGCAGCAAGGCCGGCCAGCGGCACGACGAGCAGCGACAGGGAAGGAAGCAGGCGTGCGCGAACCGCGCGCGACGAGATGCGCGGCAGCGCCTTTGAACGAGTCATCATGGATTGAATCAACCGACAAACGTGCGCACCAGCGTCCCCGCAGGTGCATCACCGACATGGCGGCCCGCTCGCGCGGGCCGCCCCCTGGTTGTTGGCCGGTATCCGGGCTGGCGGACAAGCGCGCCTGCAGCCTTCCCACACCCCACCTTTCTGGAAAGGCAGCGCGCAGTGGCGTCAAGGGCGGGCGCGGGCGCCACCGTGGCGAACCACGAAAGCACCATCCGCTGACCGTTGCGGGGGCAGCGCAGGCAGGGCGATCTGGCCGTTTGGCGGCCACGAACACCTTCCTGCTTCCCGTTTAACCCGAGCCGCGACGACGCGCGGCCCGGAGCACCAACGACTCAAATGCTAGCACCCCTACAATGTTTGCTCCCCAGCCAGCCCCTCGTGAAGGCCCATGTCACGCCTGCCGGATCTCGCCGAGCGCATTGACCGCCTCGTGTTGCGCCACGAGGAACTTGCGCGAACCAATGCCTTGCTCGATCAGCAGGTGCAATCCATCACGGCGGAGCGAGACAGCCTGAAGTCCCGGCTTGCCGCGGCGCGGGCACGCATCGACGCCCTGCTCGAGCGCCTGCCCGTGGAACGCAGCCCAGGGGCCAGCGAATGAAGCAACTCGAAGTCACGATCCTGGGCCAGAGCTACCTTCTCGCCTGCCCTGATGGCGGCGAAACCCTGTTGCACGCCGCCGTCTCCACGGTGGACCATGAGATGAGCGCCATCCGTGACGCCGGCAAGGTCAAGGCCCGCGAGCGCATGGCTGTGCTGGCTGCGCTGAACCTGGCCTACCGGTTGGCCGAGCGCCCGATCGCCGCGCGCCCTGCCCCCAGCGAACCCATCCCGGAAGATGAAGCCGAGGCGCTCGTGGCCAGCCTGATCGACAAGCTCGATGCCACCTTGGGCGACGACGGCCAACTTCTGTGAAATCAGCCCGCCGTGGATGCGCGGCACGGCCTAGAATGAATTCGTCCGCCGCATCTGCGTGGGTTTTATATTTCCTTGAACCGATGCTCTCGCGAGCCTGGGCTTGGAACATTGCTCGGCTGGTGTGATCGTCTCGCGTCAGATGAACCCGACGCCTTGCTGACCTCGCCCACCTGAATCCCTGGGTTCAGGAATGCGGCCCACGGTTTGCGGCGGACACCTCTACCTCTCCCCCAGTCGATGCCCCAGTTCTGGTTGATGAAAAGCGAGCCTGGCGAGTGCTCGATCGACGACCTCGCGCGCGCCCCCCGTCAGACCGTGCCGTGGATCGGCGTGCGCAACTACCAAGCGCGCAACTTCATGCGCGACACCATGCGTGTGGGTGATGGCGTGCTGTTCTACCACTCGTCGTGCCCCGAGCCCGGCGTGGCGGGCCTGGCCGAGGTGGCCAGCAAGGCGTATGCAGATGAAAGCCAGTTCGACCCCACCAGCGCCTACTTCGACGCCAAGTCCTCGCGCGCAGCACCGCGCTGGCTGCACGTGGACGTGAAGTTGGTGAAGAAGACCCGCCTGCTCGGCCTGCGCGAGATGCGCAGCCACGCCGCGCTGTCAACGATGCTGTTGCTCAAACCGGGCAACCGCTTGTCGATCACTCCCGTCACGCCGGCCGAATGGCAGGCTGTACTCGGGCTTCTGGAGCCTTGATGGAGTTGCTCGACCCGACGCTGGTGGCCGAATTGTTGGCGCTGGGCATTTGCGCCGGCTTCCTGGCCGGCCTGTTCGGTATCGGCGGCGGCATGCTGATGGTGCCGTTCATGACCATCATCCTCAGCCACCGAGGTGTCGAAGCCAGCATGGCGGTGAAGATGGCCATCGCCACCTCGATGGCTACCATCCTGTTCACCTCGTTGTCCAGCGTGCGGGCCCACCACCAGCGCGGCGCGGTACGCTGGCCCATCGTGCGCGGCATGGCGCCGGGCATCGTTCTGGGTGGCTTGCTCGCAGGCGGCGGCGCCTTCGCATTGCTGAAGGGGCAGGCTCTGGCTGTCGTCTTCGGCCTGTTCGTCAGTTTCTCGGCCACGCAGATGCTCAGCGGCCGCAAGCCGGCCGCCAGCCGCCAGATGCCCGGCTGGGGCGGGCAAGCGGCCGCCGGCACGGGCATCGGCTTCCTGTCGGGCTTGGTTGGTGCTGGTGGCGGCTTCGTCAGCGTGCCGTTCATGACCTGGTGCAACGTGCCCATCCACAACGCCGTGGCCACCAGCTCGGCACTGGGCGTGCCCGTGGCGCTGGCCAGCACCTTGGGCTACCTGATCGGTGGGCGAAACCTGGCCCCGGCGCTGCCAGGGGCATTCGGCTACCTCTTCTTGCCGGCGTTGGTGGTGATTGCCATGGCCAGCGTGGCGATGGCGCCACTTGGTGCCAGGGCAGCGCATGCGATGAACGTAGGGCAACTGAAGCGCGCCTTCGCGGTACTGCTGTACGGCCTGGCGGCGTACATGCTCTACAAGGCCTGGGCGGGCTGACCCGCGGTGCATCGTTTTGACGTGGTCATCCTCGGGGCCGGCGCGGCCGGCCTGTTCTGCGCGGCTCAGGCTGGCCAGCGCGGCTTGCGCGTCCTGCTGATCGACCATGCCGCCAAGCTGGCCGAGAAGATCCGCATCTCCGGCGGCGGCCGCTGCAACTTCACCAACATCGAGGCCTCGCCGGCGCAGTTCCTGTCGGGCAACCCGCAGTTCTGCCGCTCGGCGCTGGCACGTTACAGCGCGGCCGATTTCGTGGCTCTGGTGCAGCGGCACGGCATCGCCTTCCACGAGAAGCACAAGGGCCAACTGTTCTGCGACGACTCGGCCGAGCAGATCATCCGCATGCTGGTTCAGGAGTGCGATGCAGGCCAGGTCACCCGCTGGCAACCGTGCCGCGCTCAAGATGTGCAGCGCGACGCTGAAGGCTGGGCCGTGTCCACCGACCGCGGCGACGTCCACGCGGCGTCAGTGGTCATCGCCACCGGCGGCCTGCCGGTGCCCAAGATCGGCGCCAGCGACTACGGCCTGCGCCTGGCCCAGCGCCTGGGCCATCGCCTGGTAGAGCCGCGTGCCGCGCTCGTGCCCCTGACCTTCGACGCCAAGGCCTGGGCGCCGTTCGTGCCGATGGCCGGCATCGCGCTGCCCGTGGCCATCTCCACCGAGACGCCGGCACGGCGTGGCACCCAGACGGTTCGCTTCCTGGAGGACCTGCTGTTCACCCACCGCGGCATTTCGGGCCCGGCGGTCTTGCAGATCTCCAGCTACTGGCGGCCCGGGCAGACGGTGCGCCTGGATCTGGCGCCTCAGTTCGACCTGGCCGAGAACCTGGCCAAGGCAAAGAGGCAATCGAGGCGACAACTCGGCAACGAACTCGCCAGCCACCTGACGCAGCGTCTGGCCGACACCTGGCTGGCATTGAGCGGGCCTGCGGCCGACATGCCCATGCCACAGGTACCCGACGCGGCCTTGCGCGCCCTGGCCGATGGCCTGCAGCGCTGGGACATCACACCCAGTGGCACTGAGGGCTGGAACAAGGCCGAAGTGATGGCCGGCGGCGTCGACACGCGGGATCTCAGCTCGCAGACGATGGAAAGCCGGCTCCAGCCGGGGCTCTTTTTCATTGGTGAGGTGGTCGACGTCACCGGCTGGCTGGGCGGCTACAACTTCCAGTGGGCGTGGTCCAGCGCATTCACGTGCGCCGAGGGCTTGGCCGCTCGACAGGCCCAGCTTGGCAGCCCATGAACTTCCAGAGTAGAATCCCTGTCTTTGCTAGCAAACCGCGTGTCGACTTTGCGTGACTGTGTGTGATCGGCGAGTTCATGGCTCGTCCTTTTTGATCAGCGCAAGGCACCGAGCGCAACCATCCCGAAGGATTTTTCTCTCAATGACCACCATCCGAGTCAAGGAAAACGAGCCGTTCGACGTGGCCCTGCGCCGTTTCAAGCGCACCATCGAGAAGCTGGGCCTGCTGACCGAACTGCGCGCCCGCGAGTTCTACGAGAAGCCCACCTCCGAGCGCAAGCGCAAGAAGGCTGCTGCGGTGAAGCGCCATTACAAGCGCGTTCGCAGCATGCAGTTGCCGAAGAAGCTGTACTGACCGCAGTACGGCTTCGCGCCACGAGAAGCCCGCGCGGGACGCCGTTGCGGGCTTTTTGCATTTTTTGACCGAAGAGAACCCACCATGACCCTGAAAGACCGCGTCACCGAGGACATGAAGGCTGCGATGCGTGCCAAGGATGCCGACCGCCTGTCGACGATCCGCATGCTGCTGGCCGCCTGCAAGCAGAAGGAGGTCGACGAGCGCGTGGTGCTGGACGACGCTGCCGTGGTCGCTATCGTCGACAAGCTGATCAAGCAGCGCAAGGACTCGATCGCCGCCTTCACCCAGGCTGGCCGCATGGACCTGGCCGACAAGGAGTCGGCCGAGGTCGTTGTGCTCACCGCCTACCTGCCTCAGCGCCTTTCGGCCGACGAGATCGCTGCCGAGGTCGCTGCGCTGGTGGCCGAACTGGGCGCTGCCGGCCCGGGCGACATGGGCAAGGTCATGGGTGCGGCCAAGGCGCGCCTGGCCGGCAAGGCCGACATGGGCCTGCTCTCCGCAGCGGTCAAGCAGGCTCTGGCAAAGTAAGGCCTTCCAGGAGACCCGCCTAATGAGCACCACGCTGCCACTGCGCCCGATCGCTGACGACGTCTGCGTTGCCCCGCAACTCGATGCGGCCGCCATGGCCGAGCTGGCACGACTGGGCTTCCGCAGCGTGGTGAACAACCGGCCGGATTTCGAGGGTGGGCCGGATCAGCCCACCAGTGCGGCCATCGAACTCGCAGCGCGGTCGGCCGGTCTGGAGTACCGGTTCCTGCCGGTCCAGGGCGGCTACCAGTCACCCGAGGAAATCGCAGCGTTCGCCCGTCTGATGGCCGACCTGCCGCGTCCGGTGTTGCTGTACTGCCGTTCGGGCGCCCGCTCGACCAAGTTGTACCAGGCTGCCTCCGGCCTGGCCTGAAACCTCGTTTCAGGCTTCTTTCAGCACATCCCTCCTACAGTCGCGGCACCCGAGGTGAATCGGGTGCGGGTAACACCGCGCCTGTCACCCGATGGGCATCCCGCAGAATCGCCCGATGCTGCGGCACATCAGGAGACGACCGTGACCCCCCTGCTCAAACTTTCGGCGTTGATCGATTCCTTCAACGAAGCGATCGGCAAATTCATTCGCTGGCTGGTGCTCGGCGCAGTGCTCATCAGCGCCGGCAACGCCCTGGTGCGCAAGATCTTCAACACCAGCTCGAACTCGCTGCTGGAGATCCAGTGGTACCTCTTTGCCGGGGTCTTCATGCTGGGGGTCGGCTATGTCTTCCTGCACAACGCGCATGTCCGCATCGACTTCATCTCGGCGCGCCTGTCGGAGCGAACCAACGCCACCATCGATGCGGTCGGCATGATCGTCTTCACGATACCGCTGGCCATCATCATGATCAGCCTGGGCTGGCCGCTGTTCCACAACGCCTGGGTCTCGGGGGAAATGAGCCAGAACGCCGGTGGCCTGATCCGCTGGCCTGTGCTGCTGCTGATCCCCACAGGCTTCGGCTTGCTGCTGATCCAGTCGGTGTCCGAACTCATCAAGCGCATCGCCTTCCTGACCGGCCACCGCAGTTCGCCCTTCACCGTCAAGCACGAAAAATCCGCTGAGGAACTGCTCGCGGAAGAACTGCTGGCCAAAGCCGCCAGCGCCGCAGGGAGCCGTTGACATGACGCAATTCATTGCCGAGAACTTCGTCCCGCTGATGTTCAGCGGCCTCTTTGTGTTCCTGCTGACCGGCATCCCGGTCGCCTTCGGCCTGGCCGCCACCGGCCTGCTTTTCGGCTTTGTCGGCATGGAGGTGGGCCTGTTCGGCTCAACCCTGTTCCAGGCCCTGCCGCTGCGGGTGTTCGGCATCATGCAGAACGACACACTGCTGGCGATCCCCTTCTTCACCTTCATGGGCGTGATCCTCGA
>CAYJEC010000040.1:0-4923 GCA_964369025.1 uncultured Ideonella sp.
AGCCGGTGCTGGCCGGCCATGCCAGCCATCAGGCGACGCTGGATCGCCTGAAAGATTTCGTGGCCCGCGCCGACCCCATGTTGTCCGAGGAGGTTCAAGGCCCGCTCGCAGAGCGCGACCGCCGCATGTTGCTGGGCGAGTTGGAAGGGCTCGCAGAACCGGTGCATGGCATGTCGATGATGTCCAGCCAGGAAACGGTGGAGCGCGCAGCGCAGCGCGACGACGCCCTGCACGAACACCAGCGCACGAGCCTAGCGCTCACCTTGCTGCAGGTGCTGGTGGCTTTGGCATTCGTGGCGCTGCTGGTGCGCCAGATGCGCGCAGCGTCGCGGCGGCAGACCGAGCTGGCAGCCCTCGCTGCGGGATTGGAAACGGCCCGGGCCTCGGCCGAAGTCGCCAACCAGTCCAAGGGCATCTTCCTGGCCAACATGAGCCACGAACTGCGCACTCCGTTCAACGGCCTGCTAGGAATGCTCACGCTGCTGGACGACACGCCACTCGACGCGCAACAGCACCGTTATGTTCGCACCGCGCGCGAATCCACCGAGCACCTGCTGGCCCTATTGAACGATATCCTCGATCTGGCCAGGCTGGAGAACGGCCGCCTCGCCCTGCGCCTCGCGCCGGTTGATCTGGTGCGCCTGCTGCAGGACACCGAGACCATGATGGCCCCCGCGGCGCACGCCAAGAACCTGTCACTGTCGCTGGAGATCCGGCCTGGGCTGCCACGTTGCGCCATGGCCGATGCCACCCGCCTGAAACAGGTCCTGTTCAACCTGCTGTCCAACGCCATCAAGTTCACCGAAGCCGGCAGCGTGCGCCTGGAACTGAGCCGAGGCAGCGGCATCGAACCCCAGGCTGCGGGCTGGGTCCAACTCAGCTTCCGGGTGGTGGACACCGGCATCGGCATCGACGCCGCCACGCAGGGCCGGCTGTTTCAGCGCTTTGTGCAAGGCGACGACAGCGTGACGCGTGCGCACAGTGGCACCGGGCTGGGCCTGGAGATTTCGCGCGGGCTGGCTCGCCTGATGGGCGGAGAGATCCGCATGCGCAGCGATCCGGGCGCTGGCAGCGAGTTCAGTCTGGAGGTGCCGCTGCAGGTGCTGCCAGACGATGCGGCCACGCCGCTGCCTGAGCCCAGGGCGGCTGCAACAGCGCCTGTCAGCAGGCCGCTCGATATCCTGGTGGCAGAAGACCATGTGGTGAACCGAGACTACATCGGCAAGCTTCTTCAAAAGGCAGGCCATCGCGTGCGCTTTGTCGACAACGGCGCCGCCGCAGTGGCGGAAGCCGAGCGCCAGTTGCCCGACCTGATCCTGATGGATGTCAACATGCCTGTGCAGGACGGGCTCAGCGCAACCCGGGCGTTACGGGCCCGGCCGGCACCGCTGGGCCAGGTGAAGGTCGTGGCGATCACTGCCGACGCCTACGACGCCACGCGCCTTCGCATGCACGAGGCGGGCGTCGACGGCTACCTGATCAAGCCCTTCCGACGCGAGGAACTGAGCCAGGTCTTGGCCACCCACGGCAATGGCTTACCCGCAACGTCGCCAGACCCCACGGCAGCAGACGGACCCAGCCCGAAAGCCCTGCCACGGCCAGTCGATGCGCCTCGGCCCAGGCCCATCGCCCCCGGCGACATGAGCCGGCACCTGGACCTCGAGGGAATCGGCGAACTGTGTGCACTGGTCGGGGTGGCAGGCTACCGCCCGCTGGTGGGGGCCTTCTTCGAAGACGCCAGCGGCTCCGTTGCGGCCTTGCGCAATGGGCTCGAACACGCTGACCTGCGGAACCTGCCCTCGCTGGCACATCGCTGTCGAGGCGCTGCTGAACTGCTGGGCCTGCGCGGCCTGGCCGGCCTGGCCGGCAGGATCGAGCACGACGCCGAGGGCTGGGACGCTGCCGCCTGTTGGCAGGCCCTGGAGGATTGGGAGCACGCCTGGCACTTGGCTGCAGACCTGTGCAAGAAATTGGAGTACGCCCACTGACGGCAGCCGCGCGAGTGGTGCCGGTTCGCACCGGCACCGGGCACGTCAGCTCAGACGATCACCGGCTCCGGCTCCAGCCGGATGCCGAAGCGGCCATAGACGCTCTCCTGGATCGCCCGCGCCAGGGTCATCACCTCCGAGCCGATGGCACTGCCGCGATTCACCAGCACCAGGGCCTGGCGTTCGTAGACGCCGGCTTGCCCGATGGCCTTGCCCTTCCAGCCGCAGGCATCGATCATCCAGCCCGCCGCCAGTTTGAAGCTGCCATCCGGCATGGGGTAGTGGACGATGTGCGGATCCCGCGTGATGATGTCGCGGCACTGCTCGGCGCTGACCAGCGGGTTCTTGAAGAAGCTGCCGACGTTGCCGATCTGCGCCGGATCCGGCAGCTTGGATCGGCGGATGCCGCAAACCCATTCGAAGATCGTGGCGGCATCCGGTTGGTGGTTGCCGGTCTCGGCCATCCGCCGCTCCAGGTCCAGGTAGCCGAGCACCGGCTGCCATGGCCGGGGAAGGCGGAACCGCACACGGGTGATCACACTCTTGCCGGCCAAGGCACCCTTGAAGAGGCTGTGGCGGTATGCGAACTTGCATTGCAGGGCATTCAGCGTGACTGTGCGGCCGGTCACCAGATCCACCGTGTCGAGGGATTCGAAGCGGTCGGCCAGTTCCAGCCCGTAGGCCCCGATGTTCTGCACCGGGGCTGCACCCACTGTTCCGGGGATCAGCGCCAGATTCTCCAGGCCGGGCCATCCCTGCTCCAGTGTCCAGGCGACCAGAGCGTGCCAGTTCTCACCTGCGCCCGCCTCGACGATCCAGGCCGCATCGGTCTCGGCCACCAGGCGGCGGCCGGGCACCTCGACCTTCAGGACCAGTTCGGGCATGTCACGGGTGAGGATGACGTTGCTGCCGCCGCCGAGCACGAACTTGGGCATCCTGCCCAACTCAGGATGGGCCAGCACCCGCCGCACATCGGCATCACTGCCGATGCGCACCAGCCGGCGCGCGGTGGCTGGCAGGCCGAAGCTGTTGTGCTGGCGCAAGGGGGCGTCGTGCTCCACAGGCAGAGGGGCGGCGCTGGCCGGCAAGGATTCATGCATGGCAGAATTTTGATCGATCCTGCGGATGCGCCCCCATCCTTCGGATTCGCCGACCCACAATAGGATCCACCATGCCCAGCTTCGATACCGTCCTCGACCCCAACCTGGTGGAACTGCGAAACGCCGTCGAACAGTCCAACAAGGAAATCGGCACCCGGTTCGATTTCAAGGGCTCCGACGCCCGCGTCGAACTCAGCGACAAGGGGAAGGACAAGGCCCTCACGCTGTTCGCGGACAGCGACTTCCAGCTCAGCCAGGTGAAGGACGTGCTCCTGACCAAGCTCAGCAAGCGCAACGTCGATGTGCGCTTCCTCGACCTGACCGCCAAGCCCGAAAAGCTGGGCGGCGACAAGATGAAGCTTGCGGTGCCCGTGAAGGCCGGCATCGACAGCGACACCGCCAAGAAGATCCAGACCCTCGTCAAACAAAGCAAGATGAAGGTGCAAGCGGCCATCCAAGGCGATGCCGTGCGCATCACCGGAGCCAAGAAGGATGAGCTTCAGGCCGCGATGGCCATGTTGCGCAAGGACGTGGCCGAGGTGCCGCTGTCGTTCAACAACTTCCGGGACTGAGGTCATGGCATGGCCACGCCGCCGAGCCTTGTCGACGCTCGGCACGCTGGCGCTCGGCCCCTGGCTGGCCAGCCCGGCCGTGGCGCAGAGCGTGCTGCTGTCCGGCACCTTGGGCACCAGCAAGGGCATCCTCGTGATCGACGGCCAGATGCACACCGTGGCCGTCGGCTCCACTGTCAAGGGCGTCACGCTGCGCCGCCTGGGTGCTGACGAGGCAGTGGTCGAGATCGCCGGAAAGCCCCTGACCCTTCGCCTCGGCGCGTCGCCGGCCAGCGTGGGCGGCAACACCGCATCGGGCGACGGAGGCGCCAGGCAGATCGTTCTGCCCATGGGCCCTGGCGGGCACTTCATGGCCCAAGGTGCGATCAACGGCAAGAGCGTGAACTTCATGGTCGATACGGGCGCGACCACCATCGCGATGAGTGCGGCCGACGCGCAGCGCCTGGGCCTGACGTTCGACGGCGGCCGGCGCGGGCTGGCCAACACCGCAGGCGGCAGCGTGCCTGTCTACGAGGTTCAACTCAACTCGGTACGCGTCGGTGACGTCGAGGTGTACAACCTCAGCGCCAGCGTGCTGCAGGCCCAGATGCCGTTCATCTTGCTCGGTAACAATTTCCTTTCGCGCTTCAACATGCGCCGTGAAGGCGACACCATGCGGCTCGACAAGAAACCCTGAAAGTACTCCATGCGACATCGCTACCTGCTCTTGCTGGCCTCCACAGCCGCGTCCGCCCTCGCCCAGGAAACCTCGGCCCTGCAGGCCTGCCGGGGAATTGCCGAGGCCCCGCGGCGGCTGGCTTGCTACGACGCGCTCCCGTTGCCTGCCACGGCGGCCTCGTCGGCCGCCAGCACCTTCGGGCTGGAGATCAAGGTCTTGCAAGCGGCCCCCGGCGAGGTGACGAGCCGGATTGATGGCCGCTTCGACGGCTGGGGCCCGAAATCGCTGATTCGCCTGGCCAACGGCCAGGTCTGGCAGGTCTCGGACGACAGCGACGCCGTGCTCAATCTGAACAATCCACAGGTGACCATCCGTCGAGGCATCCTCGGTGCGTTCTATCTGGAATTGGATGGCACCAATCGCACCGCGCGGGTCAAGCGCCTTCAGTAGCAACCCCGCGTTTGTCACCGCCGCGACAAGCCAAAATCGAACGGTCGTGCTAAAACACTGCCAGACCGCAGGAGACCGCTCGCCATGGACCTGAACTTCACCTCGGAAGAGCTGGCCTTTCGCCAGGAGATCCACGACTGGGTGGGCGCCAACCT
>CAYJEC010000040.1:4933-13374 GCA_964369025.1 uncultured Ideonella sp.
TGCCCACGGACCTGAGCCACAAGGTGTTCAATTCGCTGCGCCTGTCCGAGGACGACATCCGCCGCTGGGCGCGCATCCTGGGTGCCAAGGGTTGGCTGGGCTATGGTTGGCCCCAGCAGTTTGGCGGCCCGGGCTGGAATGCGGTGCAGAAGCACCTCTTCGAGGAAGAGTGCGCGCTGGCCGGCGCGCCGCGCATCGTGCCCTTTGGCCCGGTGATGGTGGCGCCGGTGATCATGGCCTTCGGCTCGCCCGATCAGCAGAAGCGCTTCCTGCCCGGTATCGCGTCGGGCGACGTCTGGTGGAGCCAGGGCTACAGCGAGCCAGGCTCGGGCTCCGACCTTGCTTCGGTGAAGACCCGGGCCGAGCGCCAGGGCAACACCTACATCGTCAACGGCCAGAAGACCTGGACCACGCTGGGTCAGTACGGCGAGTGGATCTTCTGCCTGGTGCGAACCAGCACCGAAGGCAAGCCCCAGACCGGGATCAGCTTCCTCCTGATCGACATGAAGTCACCCGGTGTCACCGTGCGGCCGATCATCATGCTTGACGGCGAGCACGAGGTGAACGAGGTCTTCTTCGACAACGTGGTGGTACCGGCCGAGAACCTCGTGGGCGAAGAGAACAAGGGCTGGACCTACGCCAAGCACCTGCTGGCCCACGAACGGACCAACATCGCCGACGTGAACCGCGCCAAGCGCGAGTTGGAGCGCCTGAAGCGGATCGCAAAGGCCGAAGGCGTTTACGACGACCCGCGCTTCCGCGATCAGATCGCCCTGCTGGAGGTGGATGTGGTGGCGCTGGAGATGCTGGTGTTGCGGGTTCTCTCGGCCGAGAAGAGCGGCAAACAGAGCCTCGACATCGCTGGCCTGCTGAAGATCCGCGGCAGCGAGATCCAGCAACGCTACACCGAGCTGATGATGCAGGCTGCGGGGCCCTTCTCGGTTCCCTGCATGCTGGAGGCCATGGAGGCCGGCTGGCAGGGTGACGCCGCACTGGGCGGCGCCTGGCCGGGCGGCGCCACGCACTGCGCGCCGCTGGCCGGCACCTATTTCAACTACCGCAAGACCACCATTTACGGTGGCAGCAACGAAGTGCAGCGCAACATCGTCTCTCAAACCGTGCTGGGAGCCTGAACATGGACTTCGATTTCTCCGACGATCAGGTCTCGCTGCGCGACGCGGTGTCACGCTGGGTGGAAAAGGGCTTTGCCTTCGACCGCCGCCACGCGCTGGCCAAGGCCGGCGGGTTCACGCGCACCGTCTACAACGAACTGGCCGAGTTGGGGCTGGCTGGTTTGGCCGTGCCCGAGGCCCACGGTGGCCTGGGCTTCGGCGCGGTCGAAGCCATGGTGGTGATGGAGGAACTCGGGCGTGGTCTGGTCAACGCCCCCTATGCACAGGCTGCGCTGGTCGCCCCGCGCCTGCTGGCGAACGCCCCGCGTACGGTCCAGGAGAGCTGGCTGCCGCGTATCGCCAGTGGAGATGCACTGGTGGTGTTGGCGCACCAGGAGCGTGCCGCCCGCTATCACCTGGACCGTGTCGGTGCCCGCTCCAGCGCTTCAGAACAAGGCCATCGCCTGACCGGCGTCAAGAGCCTGGTGCCCGCCGGCGACGAGGCGGATGCCTTCATCGTGCCTGCCAATGCAGGCGGTGGCGACGACGACGATTCCGGCATTGCGCTGTTTCTCGTCGAGCGGTCTGCCGCCGGCGTCACAGTGCGTGGCTACCCAACGCAGGACGGCGCCCGCGCCGCCGAACTGACACTCACGGCCGCTCCGGCCACACTGATCAGCGCCGACGGCCTGGCCGAACTGGAGGCTGGCATCGACACCGCCATTGCGGCCGTCTGCGCCGAGGCCGTGGGCGCGATGGACAAGCTGGTGGCGATCACCGTCGAGTACATGAACACCCGCAAACAGTTCGGTACCACCTTGGCCACCTTCCAAGCGCTGCGCCACCGCATTGCCGACGTGAAGATGCAGTTGGAGCTGGCTCGTTCGATGAGCTACTATGCCACGCTGCGCCTGGGCGACCCGGCGGCTCGCCGGCGCCAGGCTGTGGCCCAGGCCAAGGTGCAGATCGGCCAATCGGCCCGCTTCATCGGCCAGCAGTGCGTGCAGTTGCACGGTGGCATCGGCGTCACCGACGAGTACATTGCCAGCCACTATTTCAAGAGGCTGACGATGATCGAGATGCAGCATGGCGACACGCTGCACCACCTCGGCGAGGTGTCCTCGCGCATGCAGGACACGGCGGGCGCGCTAGGCTGAGGCCGCCTCAGCTCCAGTCAGTTCGCCAACTGCATCGCAAGCGGCGCCGGCAGCATGGGCGCCACGCCATTGGCCGGGCCGGGCCGGGCGAAAAGAAAGCCCTGCATCTCGTCGCAACCCAACTCCGCCAGCACCTGGCGCTGCAACTCGGTCTCGACCCCCTCGGCCACCAGGTGCATGTCAAAACCGCGCGCAATGCCGACGATGGCATGGATGATCGGTGACACCCGCTCACCACCCACGATGTCTCGCACGAAGGTCTGGTCGATCTTGATGCTGTTGATCGGGAAGCGGCGCAGGTAGTTGAGGGACGAGTAGCGTGTGCCGAAGTCGTCGATGGAGATGCGGATCCCGTGCTCACGCAGTTGCCTGAGCTTGTCGATCACCCCGGGCACGTCCTGGAGCAGCACGTTCTCGGTGATTTCGATCTCGAAGGCATCGCGCGGCAACCCATGGCGGGCGACGCAGCCAGCCACCCGCTCGACGAGGTCGGCGCGGCCGAATTCCCTGGGAGACAGGTTGACCGCCACGCGCAGGCCTGCGTGCCCTGCGCGATGCCAGGTGGCCAGTTGCTGGCAGGCCTGCTCGATCACCCAATCGCTGATCGTTCCGATCAGCCCCGTCTCCTCGGCCAGATCGATGAAGCTTCCAGGCACCAGGAGGCCATGCACCGGATGCTGCCAGCGGATCAGGCATTCAGCGCCGATCATGTGGCCCCGTCGCATGCTGAACTGGGGCTGGAAGTGCAGCACGAACTCGCCTTTCGGCCCTGCTTCGCGAAGATCCCGCTCGAGCTCCAGTCTCGGCAGGTGCCCAGTGGTCATGTCGGCATTGAATTGCCGGGTGCCGTTCTTACCACTGGATTTGACGTCGTACATCGCGATGTCGGCGTTGCGCAGCAGTTGGTCGGCACTTTCGCCGTCCTGCGGATACACCGCAATGCCGATGCTGGCCGTGGCCACGAACTCGCGGCCCCCGACGTGAAACGGCCGCTGCAGTTCGCCAAAGATCTTGCGCGCAATGACGGCGGCGTCCTCGGGCTGATTCAAGTCTGGCAGCAACACAGTGAATTCGTCGCCCCCTTGGCGGGCCACGGTGTCCCCAGCCCGCACGCAACCTCGCACGCGTTGGGCAAAGCTCTTGAGCAAAGCGTCGCCCTCATGGTGGCCATAGGTGTCGTTGATCAGCTTGAACCGGTCCAGGTCGATGAACATCACGCCGACCCGTTGGCCACGTCGCGCGCCCTGTGCCAGGGCCAACTCGAGGTGATCCTTGAACAGGCGGCGGTTTGGCAACCCAGTGAGCTGGTCATGCAGAGCCTGGAAGGTGATCATCTCCTCGGCCCGCTTGCGCTCGGTGATGTCGCGCGCCACGCCATAGCTGCCGAGCAACTGGCGGCCCGGCCCGGCTGCATCATCCGGGCGATCGCCATAGATGCCGATCGCCGTGACCATCATCACGGCATGCGGCGGTGCCGGGTTACCGGTGTCATCGGCCTTGCGCAGGAAGCGGAACTCAAGGTTACTGGGGCCTTGGCCCTCGTCGGGCGGCCCGGCCATGATCTGGCGGGCCTGGTGCCGATCCGACTCGTGCACGAGCATCGAGAACGGCTGGCCCGACAGTTCGTCGCGCTGGAATCCGAGCAGTGATTCGACGCGCGAATTCACGAAAGTGAAGTGGCCGTTTTCGTCGAGCGCGTAGACGATGTCCGGCGAGTTGTCCACCAGGAACCGGTGCAGACGCTCGGACTCCGCCAGCTGGTTGGTCATCGCCTGGTTTTCGCGATGCAGGCGGCGCCGCTCCAAAGCACCGTCGACCTTGGCGCTGAGGACGTGGAGTTCGTCGGGCTTGCGCACGAACTCCGCTGCACCGTGGCGCATGGCCCTGATCGCGGAATCGATACGGGCATCACCGCTGACGATGATGACCTCGGTCCCGGGTTGATGCCGCGCGATCCACCGAAGCATGTCGAGCCCGGAAACATCCGGCAAACCGATATCCAGCAAGACCAGATCAGCCGCTTTCGCCTTGAGGGCCTGCCGGGCCGCTGCAACGGTTCCCGCCTCGCTGATCTCGAGCCCAGGCCGGGCCAGCAGTTGCCGCATGCTCAGGCGCATGCGAGGTTCGTCGTCGACGATCAGAATCCTCTCTCCCGGCCCTCGCCCATGCCCTGGCGCGATCTGTTCGGGGGGCACGAGATGATTCATCGGTCGGCCCCTTCGCTGGCAGGCAGCAGGACGGTGAACGAGGTTCCCTGGCCGGCGCGGGTGTGGCAGGTGATGTGGCCGGAAAGCCTCCCCACCAGAGCCCGCACGATGGACAGGCCCATCCCCGAGCGCCCGGCTGGCCCCTGGGTGCCCAAGGGCTGATAGAGCGACTGTTGCACATGCGCCGGCAAGCCCGGGCCGTTGTCACTGACCTTCAGTTCGGTGAAGCTTGCACCGTTCTGGTTGACCTGAGTGGCCGTGGAGGTCAGCACATGGCCCCCCGCCGGCACGGATTCGGCGGCGTTCTTCCAGAGGTTCAACAGGATCTGCTTGACGCTGTCGCGGTCAGCCCGGGCCAAGGCGGGTTCAGAGGCCAGCGTGATCTCGAGTTCGACATTGGCAGCGCCAAACAAGGACTCGCCATAGAGCGAACGCATGCCCTCTACCAGGGAGTTCAAGTCCAGCGGGCCATTGGGCGGTGTGGCAACAACCTCTTCATTGCTGAGCTGGCGCACGATCGCCGACACGCGATCGATCTCCTCACGCAGCACGGCGATCTCCTCGCCGAGGACCTTGGAGTCTGGCAACTTCAGGTCGACGATCGTCAGATAGTTGCGGATGATCGCCAGCGGGTTCGCAGCCTCATGGGCGACCTTGCGCTCCTGCAGGCGGAACCGCCCGGACACCTCGGCCTCGATCTGCAGGTCTCGCTCGCGCGCCCGGCGCCATGACTCCAGGCTGGCCCCGACCAGCGACGCGAAGCTCTGCAGCCAGGCCTGGCGCTTGCTCAGCCGCGCATGCTGAACCGTCGACACGCCACACACCATCACGCCCAGCGCCCCCTGCGGGCCCATCATCGGCACGTACATCAACCCGTCGCTGCCCAAGGCGCGCGCGATCTGCTGGTCGGCAGGTGCCACAGGCACCTGGGGCTCGGCATCGAAGCTTGACACCACACGCCCGGAGACGGCCGCATCGGCGCACAGGCTGGATCCCGGTTGGAGGGAAATGTCCAACCTCTGCAACAGGCCAGGTTGGCCACCGATGCCCGTTCCGGACAGCGCGGTGCGCCCGGGCTGGGCGACGAAGAACGCCAAGCGGTGGACGCCGAACAGGATACGCACCGACTCGCACACGGAAAGCAGCAGATCGACATCGCTTTCGATACCGAACAGGGTCTGCTGCAACGGCTGCAGAGCCGCCATTGCCGACGCGGTGGCCTGCATGTGGGCCTCGACGCCGGTGCCCTGCGCTTCGTCTTCGGAGGCCTGTCCCGCATCGGGCACCCATTGAGGCAGGCATTGGCCGTCCAGCGCGCCGGAAACACCGAGCGCATCGGCCAGTGATTCAACGCGTTGCGCGGCTTGCTCACGCAGCGTTTCGAAGCGCGCCTTGTCGATGCCCAGGAGCGTGTCGATGCCACCCGCCTGCGCCGCTTCTGGCGGCACAGCCGGCTGGCTGGCGACATGCGCCGACCAGAGGATGCGGGTCAGCCGGTCGGTCGTGGCGACCTTTTCAGGTTCAAGGTGATGAAACAGGATGGCGTCCGCCATCAGCGAGGGCAGTTGCCATTGGTCAACCACCCAGGCGCCAACGGCACCGTGGTCGGTGCCCAGCACCGGCCGCTCCTGGCCCACCAGTTCGGCCTCGGTACCACTGTGTGCCAGCAAGGCGCCATAGGCTTTGCCAAGGCCGCCGAGCAACACCAGTTGACCCACATCGTGCAGCAGGCCGGCAAGGTAGGCCTCTTCGCCCTCGCCTTCACTGGCGCCGAGTTCAACCGCGGTCGCGCGGGACAACTCCGCGACGAACAGCGAGTGCCTCCAGAACCCGGCCAGATCGCGCGCACCGGCGCCGGGCAGGCGCCCAAACGCGCTCTGCACCACCAGGCACGAGGCAATGGTGCGGACCATGCGCGTTCCCAGGGCCTGCAGCGACTGCTTGATGCTGCGCATCTCGGTACCGCGCTTGAACGCGGCTGAATTGGCCACCGTGAGGATGCGTGCACTCAGTGCAGGGTCATGCATCACGATCTGGGCGAGGGTATCCATCGACGCCCGTTCGCTGCCCGCCTCTTCGAGGAATCGAAGAAGGATCTGCGGCATGGCCGGCAGGTTCAACGATTCGATGGCCCTGAGGATGGGCCCTGGAATACTGTTCAACTCTTATCCCTCCGTGCCCTGTCTGGCACCTCCGACGCCGCTGTCGTTCGCAAGGTGGTCGGCAAAATCGTTACAGATACTAACCGCAGTGCAAGGCATCGCCAGTGCGGGCAGTCCCGAGGTATCGCAGCCGACATACCCCTAGAACATGGCGCTCGCGCTGCCGGAGTTGCACCGGGAACAAGCGATCTCCTGCAGGATACGGGCCACATCCCGGATGGCACAGAGGGGCCGCGAACCGGGCACCCTTACCATCGGGCCCATGATTCGCCCAGGCAACCCGCTGATCGTCTCTCCGGTGACAGGCTCGATCTGCGATGTCGCCGGCCTGAAAGTCGGCCACTTCACACACCCCCTGCGACCAACGGGGTGTACCGTGGTGCTGTGCGAAGCCGGCGCGACCGCCGGGGTCGACGTGCGCGGCGCGGCGCCCGGCACACGCGAGACGGATCTGCTTGCACCGGGCAACCTGGTCGAACAGGTACACGCCGTGCTGCTCAGCGGCGGCAGTGCCTTCGGGCTGGACGCTGCGGGCGGCGTGATGCGCTGGCTGGAGGCGCGCGGCCATGGCCTGCCCGTGGGCCTGGTGCGGGTGCCGATCGTGCCAGCGGCGGTGCTGTTCGATCTCTGGCTCGGCGACCCCGCCATCCGCCCCGATGCGGCGGCTGGTCACGCGGCCTGCGAGGCGGCCAGTTCGGCCGCGCCGGCCGAAGGCAACGTGGGCGCCGGCGCCGGTGCGACGGTGGGCAAGCTGTTCGGCATCGAGCATGCGATGAAAGGCGGGCTGGGCACGGCCTCGCTGCAGGTCGGTGGCCACACCGTGGCGGCGTTGGTGGCGGTGAATGCGCTGGGCGACATCCGTGATCCCGCCGACGGCACGCTGCTGGCCGGTGCCCGGGATGCGTCGAGACACCGCCTGCGCGACAGCCTCGCGGCGATGCGTGCCGGCCAGTTCCCGGCCACGCTGCAGGCCGGCCAGAACACCACCATCGGCGTGGTCGCCACCGACGCTGTTCTCGACAAGGCCCAGGCGCAACGCCTGGCCAGCATGGCCCACGATGGCTTGGCACGGGCCATCGTGCCAGCCCACACCCAGCACGACGGTGATCTGCTGTTCGCGCTGGCCACCGGCCGCGTCGGTGGCCCGGTCGCACCCGGGCTGCTCAGCATGCTGGGTGCCTTCGCGGCAGAGGCGGTGGGCCTCGCCGTGCTTCGCGCGGTGCGGGCCGCCACCGGCCTGCCTGGCCTGCCCTCTGTCAACGATTTGAAACCGGCCCCATGAAACTCGAACAAATCCTCTTCAGCCAGGGCTTCGGCACCCGGCGCGTGTGCGCCGGGCTGATCGACGCCGGTTTGGTGAGACATGGCGGCCAGGTGATCCATGACCCAGGGCTGGACTTGCCCACCGATGGCCTGGTGCTGGAGGTCGAGGGCCGGCCCTGGCCCTTCCACGCCGAGGCCCTGGTGATGCTGCACAAGCCCGCCGGATACGAGTGCTCGCAGAAGCCCAGGCACCACCCCAGCGTGATGACGCTGATGCCTGCGCCGCTGCGCCACCGCGGCGTGCAGCCGGTGGGCCGGCTGGACGAGGACACCACCGGCTTGCTGCTGCTCACCGACAGCGGCACCCTGATCCACCGGCTCACCTCCCCCAAGCACCATGTGCACAAGGTCTATGAGGTGGGCTGCAAGCACCCGGTGGATGCCACCCAGATCGAGCGGCTGCTGGCCGGAGTGGTGCTGGACGACGACCCCGCGATGGTGCGTGCGGCCGCCTGCGAGGCGGTGGGGGAGTCTGGCCTG
>CAYJEC010000041.1:0-13341 GCA_964369025.1 uncultured Ideonella sp.
AAGACATAAGGGCGCTCGCCTGTGAGCAACTCGAACAGGATCACACCCATCGAATACACATCGCTCGCCGTGCCCAGCGCCTCGCCGCGCAATTGCTCCGGGCTGGCATAGCGTGGTGTGAGCTGGCGCCCGGCGGCGCGGGTGAGTTCGGTCTCGTCGAGCGAGCCGGCGTCGTCCGCCAGAACCTTGGCAATGCCGAAGTCGAGCAACTTCACATCGCCGGCCTCGTTGACGAGGATGTTGCTTGGCTTCAGATCACGGTGCAGCACCAGTTTGCCGTGGGCGTATTGCACCGCGCGAAGCACCTGCTGGAACAGCACCAGCCGCTGAGGCATGGTCAGGCGTCGCGCGTCGGCATGGCTGAGCAGGTCGGTGCCCGGCACGTATTCCATCACCAGGTAGGGCGTACCGGCGTCGGACACGCCCACGTCATAGAGGCGGGCGACGTTGCGATGCTCCAGGGCGGCCAGGATGTTGCGCTCGCGCAGCAGGCGGGCAGCCAGCAGATCCTGGCCCGGGCCGGCATGCGGCAGCTTGAGCGCGACCTGCCGTTTCACCTGCGCGTCGGCCCGCTCGGCGAGCCAGACGGTGCTCATGCCGCCCTGGCCAATCTCGTGCAGCAGGCGCCAGGGGCCAACCAGCGCCCCGCCCGCCAGCCGGCCCGGCGCGTGAGGCCCTGGGCCGACGGCAGGCAGCATGCCCAGGAAGTCGCCGGTCTCGATCGCCTGGCGTTCGCGCAGCAGGCCGAGCAGCGCGCCGTGCAGCGGCTCGGCCAGGCCCAGGCCACCGACCCAGCGTTCACGCTCGGTCGGCGCCATGTCCAGGGCCTGCTCGACCAGGGTCAGCAGGCGGGGCCAGTCGCTGCGCGCGATGTTCACGGGGGCTCGCTCAAGGGTGGATCAGGTGGAGTAATACCCGGGTACACGCAACGCGGGACCCGAAACCGACAGGGCGGTTTGAAATCCCCGCACCGGGCCCGAGGGGGGCCCACCTCAGCCCTGCCGCAGCATGCTGTACAGGAACGTGCGCGCCTTTTCCCAGTCGCGCTCGACGGTGCGGGTGGTCACGCCCAGGCTGTCCGCGATTTCCTGGTTCGACAGTCCGACGAAGTAGCGCATCTCGACCACGCGCACCATGCGCGCGTCGATCTGCGCAAGCTCTTCCAGCGCCTCGTGGATCTTCAGGATTTCGTCTTCGCCCTGGGGCAGCGCGGCGTTCAGTGCGCCGGTGTCGAGGGTGACGAGGCCCTGCGGCCCGCCGCCCCGGCGTTCGGCCTGTTGCTCGCGCACGGTGTCGACCACCACCGAGCGCATCACCTGCGCGGCATAGGCGAGGAAGTGGCCGCGGTCGTTGGCGTGCAGGCGCTCTTTGCCGAGCAGGCGCAGATACGCTTCGTGGACGAGCACGCCGGTGTCCATCAGCAGCCGGTCGTCGCGAAAGCGCAGCCGGGCATGGGCAATGCGCTTCAGTTCGGGGTAGAGCAACTCGAAGATGCGTCCTACGGCCAAGGTCTCGCCCTGGCGGGCGGCTTCGAGAAGCACGGTGACATCGCCCATCGCAACTCCTCCCCTGGGCCTGTGCGGCGCCTTGTAGGTCGAGTGTGCCTTTTTTGGCTGACCGTGGGAACCAGCGCCGGAATGAACGAAGGCCCGCGACAGCGGGCCTTCAGGCGGCTGGGAAGCGCCTTACTTCAGCAACCCTTCGGCCTTCATCGCCTCCTGCACCGCCGGCCGCGCGCTGACGCGGGCGCGGAAGGCGTTCAGGTTCGCCAGGCCGGAGATGTCGATGCCGACCGGGGCGCACCAGTTGCTCACGGTGAACAGGTAGGCATCGGCCACGGTGAAGGTGTCGCCCATCAGGTAGCTCTTGCCTTCGAGCTGAGTGTTCACCCAGGCCAGGCGATCGGCCACGCGGGTGCGGCCGAGGGCCTTGGCTTCCTCCGGCATGGCCGGCGTGAACAGCGGCGAGAAGCCCTTGTGCAGCTCGCTGGTGATGAAGTTCAGCCACTCCATCAGGCGGTAGCGCGCCATCGTGCCGGCGGTCGGCGCCAGGCCGGAGGCCGGGGCCAGGTCGGCGATGTATTGCACGATCGCCGGGCCCTCGGTCAGGCGCTCGCCCGAGTCCAGCTCCAGCGTCGGGACCTGGCCCTTGGGGTTGATCTGCAGGTAGTCGCTGCCGTCTGCCAGCTTCTTGGTCTTGGTCGAGGCCAGGGCCAGGTCGAAGGGCAGGCCGGCTTCGCGCAGCGCGATGTGGGGGGACAGCGAGCAAGCGCCGGGGCTGTAGTAGAGCTTCATGGGGTTCCTTGGGTGACGGCCATCAGCGGCGGGAGATCATCATGCCAAGCGGAAGGCCCACCACGCTGAAAGGACTTCGAAGGGCGCCTGCAGATTTTCTGAAGGGCCGGCCCGGGTGGTAGATTGGTGCGCCATCCACCGCAATGCCTGCCCATGACACGCCCCATTCTCGACGAAGACCACATCCACCCCGCTGTGCGCGAGCGTGTCGCCAAGCACCATGCGGCGGTCGTCGACGAGGTTCAGCAGGCCGTGGCCACGCATGCCGTGGTGGTGGTCGGCATGGCGCTGAACCCGTTCCCTCGCAAGGCGCGCCGCTTGCTCGACGCCGCCGGCATCGCCCACCACGACCTCGACTACGGCAGCTACCTGAGCGACTGGCGGCGCCGCAACGCGTTGAAAATGTGGACCGGCTGGCCGACCTTTCCGATGGTCTTCGTGAAGGGCACGCTGATCGGTGGCGCCGACGACCTGGCCCAATTGCTGGCCAGCGGCGAATTGCAACGCCTGCTGATCCCGGCGCTGCACTGACACCGTTCGCCCGCACCGGCAGACCGTTCGTGCCTGCCAGCCGGCGGCTCATCCGCCGTTGAGCCCGGCACGGCCCAGGCTCTCCACACAATTGGGGCCATGAACCGCCTTGCCTTCCTTCGATGGCCCGCCAGCGCCCTGCTGGCTGGCACCCTGGCCCTGGGCCCCGCAGGCGCCGCCGAGCCGGCCCTGACCTTGAAGCCCTGCCGCCTGCCCGGCGTGGAGCATGAGGCGCAGTGTGGCGTGCTGCGCCGACCATTGGACCCATCGAACCCCGACGGCACGCAGATCGATCTGCATGTCGCCGTGCTGCCCGCAGTGGCGCGAAACAAGAAGCCCGACCCGGTGCTGTTCTTCGCCGGCGGCCCCGGGCAGAGCGCGATCGAGCTGGCGGGCCCGCTGGAGCGCCTGATGGGCCGCTTCCTGAACCGGCGCGACGTGATCCTGATCGACCAGCGTGGCACCGGCCGCAGTGCACCACTCACCTGTGGCGCCGAGCCGCCGACCCGGCCTCTGAAGGATTCGCTCGATCCGCAGCGCCAGGCCAGCGAGCTGGCGGCCTGCCGCGCCAGGCTGCAGGCACTGCCGCACGGCGACCTGCGTCAGTACACGACCAGCATCGCCATGGCAGATGCCGAGGCCGCGCGGCGCGCACTCGGCCTCGGGCCGGTCAATGTGATCGGCGGTTCCTACGGCACCCGCGCGGCGCTGGAGTACATGCGCCAGTTCCCGGCCTCGGTGCGGCGTGTGGTGATCGACGGCGTGGCACCGCCGGACATGGCCTTGCCTGGCTCCTTCTCACCCGACGCCCAGGCGGCACTGGACAGCCTGCTGGCCGCCTGCGAGAGCGAACCGGCGTGCCGGATGCGCCATCCCGGCCTGCGCGCCCAATGGCAGGCGGTGCTGGCCGGGCTGCCGCGCGAGCTGCGGGTGAACCACCCGGTCACCGGGCAGGAGGAGAGGCTGACGCTGACCCGCGACATGCTGGTGGGACTGGTGCGCCTTCCCCTGTATTCGCCGGCACTGTCGTCGGCCCTGCCGTTTGCGATCAGCGAGGCCGCTTCCGGTCGCTACACGGCGCTGATCGGCCTGGCAGTGGCCCTTCAGGGCGGCAAAGGCATGGAGCTGGCGATGGGCATGCACTTCTCGGTGGTCTGTGCGGAGGACATCCCGCGCCTGGCCGCCACAGCCGACCGGCCCGGTGCCGACTTCGGCGATGCCATCGAGAAGGTCTACCGAGCCGCCTGTGCGGATTGGCCGCGTGCAACGGTTCCAGCGGATTTCTACAGCCTGCCAGCGGCCCCCGCGCCCACCCTGGTGCTGTCCGGCAGTGCCGATCCGGTCACGCCGCCACGCCACGGCGAGCGGGTCACCCGCGCGTTGGGCGCGCAGGCCCGCCATCTGGTGGTGCCCAACGCCGGGCACGGCACGCTCGCGCTGGGCTGCCTGCGCGACGTGGTCTACCGCTTCGTCGACAACGACGACGGGGTTGCCGCCCTGGCGGCACTCAAGAACGAGGCGGCCTGTGTGGCCCAGGTGCCCCGGCCGCCCGCCTTCGCCATGCCCATGGCCCCAGCTGGCTCTGGAGCCACGCGATGATCGAGATCGAACAACTCGCCAAGCGCTTCACGCAGGGCCGCGGCCGCAAGGCGCGCGAGGTGCGGGCGGTGGATGGCGTCTCGTGGCGCGCCGAGGACGGCCGCATCACCGGCCTCCTGGGCCCCAACGGCGCTGGCAAAACCACGACGCTTCGCATGGTGGCTGCGCTGATCGCACCGGACGCCGGCCGCATCTTGGTGGACGGCATCGACGTGGCCCGCCAACCGATGGCGGCGCTGGCCCGGCTGGGGGTGCTCTCCGACGCGCGGGGCTTGTACCCGCGCCTGACGGCCCGCGAGAACATCATCTACTACGCGCGCCTGCATGGCATGGGGGCCGCCGCCGCCAACGCCCGGGCCGAACAACTCGCCCGGGTGCTGGAGATGGCGCCGCTGCTGGATCGCCGCACCGACGGCTTCAGCCAGGGCGAGCGCATGAAGACCGCGCTGGCCCGGGCCCTGGTGCACGACCCGCCCAACATCATCCTGGACGAGCCGACCAACGGCCTGGACGTGCTGGCCACCCGCAGCCTGCGCGACGCGCTGCGGCGCCTGCGCGACGACGAGGGCAAGTGCATCGTCTTTTCCAGCCACATCATGCAGGAGGTCGAGCGCCTGTGCGACCACGTGGTGGTGATCTCCCATGGCCGCACGGTGGCCGAGGGCACGGTGGGCGAGCTCATGGCGCGCACCGGGCAGACCGATTTCGAGGAGACCTTCGTGGCCCTGGCCTTCACCCCTGACGAACGCCACCCGACTGTGGAAGGGCAGTCATGAGATCTGCCTGGGCCGTCTTCCTGAAGGAGCTGGTCGACGCGCTGCGCGACCGGCGCACGTTGACGATGGTCTTTCTCAGCTCGGTGGCCATGGGTCCCTTGGTGCTGGTGCTGATCTCGACCCTGGTCTCCAACATCGAAAAGCGCGCGGAGGCGCGCGAACTGGTGGCCGTGGGGCTGGATGCCGCGCCGACGCTGAAGAACTACCTGCAGCGACAGACCTACACCATGCAGCCGGCGCCGCCGGACTACGAGCGCCAGTTGACCGAGAACAAGCTGGGTGACCCGGTGCTGGTGGTGCCCGGCGACTTCGAGGCGAAGCTGGCCAGCGGTGAAGTGCCTGTGGTGGAGGTGGTTTCCTCGGCAGCCAACCAGCGGGCGCAGGGCGGCGTCGGCCGCCTGACCCGGCTGATGGCCGGGTTCAACCAGGAGCAGGCGACCCTGCGCCTGGCGGTTCGCGGCATCTCGCCGGCGGCGCTGCAGGCCTTGCAGGTGGAGGAGCGCGACCTGGCCAACCCGGCCACGCGGGCCGCGCAGATCACGGTGATGCTGCCGTTTTTCGTGCTGATGGCGGTGCTCTACGGCGCGCTGAACGCGGCGCTGGACACCACCGCCGGCGAGCGCGAGCGCGGGTCGCTGGAGCCCCTGCTGATGAACCCCGCGTCACGGCTCTCCCTGGTCGTCGGCAAATGGGGAGCGGTGGCCTCGGTGGGCATGTTGATCGCGGTGCTGTCGTCCTTCAGCTTCCTGCCGGGCCAGTGGCTGTTGCGCAGCGAGTCGCTGGCGGCGATGTTCCAGTACGGGCTGCCCGAGGCCTTGGCCTTTCTCGCGCTGTTGCTGCCGCTTGCCGGGGCCTTGGCGGCGCTGCTGATGGCCGTGGCCATCCGCTGCAAGAGTTTCAAGGAGGCCCAGGCCAACGCGACCGTGGTGGTGCTGGGCGTCTCGGTGTTGCCGATGGTGACCTTGTTCAACCAGGAGGGCGAGCAGGCTTGGCACCTCTGGGTGCCCGCCCTGGCGCAATCGACCCTGATGGGCCGGGTGCTCAAGGGCGAGGCGATGGGCGCGGCAGACCTGCTGTTGCCTGCCCTGGCGTGCGCGGCGCTGGCGGCCGTGTGCCTCGTGTACGTGGCACGTCAGTTTTCAACAGCCGCCTGGCGGTAGATGGAGCACCCGGTGCCGGCGTACCGGCACCACCCGCCGGGCGGGTTGCGCGGCCCGCTTGGGGGCGGCCCGGCGCTTGCCGCGTGGGTGGAGCACCCGGTGCCGGCGTACCGGCACCACCCGCCGGGCGGGTTGCGCGGCCCGCTTGGGAGCGGCCCGGCGCTCGCCGCGTGGATGGAGCACCCGGTGCCGGCGTACCGGCACCACCCGGCGGCTTTGGTGCTCAGGCGGCCTGAAGGATCCGCCAGACCTCGTCCTGCCAGGGCAGCTCGCGAACGATGCGGCTCAGGTGCAACGCACACTCGCGCGCGGGCAGTACCTCGCCGTGGGCGCCGACCAGCCGCAAATTGGTGACCACGCAAAGCGGGTTGGCCATGGCCACCACGCCGTCGGCGATCTGGATCCAATCCCAGGCGAGCCCGGCTTCACCGTGTTCCAGGAGTTCGCTCCACACGGTCTGGCCGGCCACGGGCTGTCCGGGCTCGCCCACCGTGGTGACCCGGGTTCCCAAGTGCATGAATCTTGCCTTACGCTTCGCGTCCGCCTGACAAAATACGGCGGGCCAGGCGTAAAGCGCCCAGGGGGGTGGCATGGTGGTTTGGGAGGTTGCGTGCATGGTGGCCTTCTTTTTCGTCCGAATGCCCTGAAGTCTGGAGAGGTCGTGGTGCACCGGCTAGCTGTCAACCTTGTCAGGGTTGGGTGATGAGCGCAGAAATGCTGAACGGCAGCTACCTGTCGATCATGGAAGCGCGCTCGTCGGAGGATTTCCGTGCCCAGATCGTCCGCTTTGCCGAGGAAATGGGCTTCCAGTACGTCTCGGCCATGACCGTGGTCGACCATTCGCTCACCCAGTCCGACTTCATCAACATCGACAACATGCCCGACGGCTGGCGGGCCGCCGGCGCCACGATGGCCAACTCCCACCAGCGTGATCCGGTGATGCAGCATTGCAAGCGCGGCTCGGTGCCCATCGTCTGGGACCAGGCCACCTACCTGAAGCACGGCGCAGTCGACCTCTGGGAAGAGCAGGCCGGCTTCGGCTACCGCACCGGCATTGCCCTGGCGCTGCACATGCCCGAAGGCCGGCATTTCATGCTGGGCGTCGACCGTGAACAGCCACTGCCCCGGATGCCCCACGAACTGACCCGCCTGGTGGCCGATCTGCAGCTTTTCGCAGTGCATGCACAAGACACCGCGCTGCGGCTGTTCGTGCCCCCGGAGCAACTGGTGGACGCGCCGTCGCTGACGCCCCGCGAACTGGAATCCCTGCGCTGGACGATGGAGGGCAAGACGGCCTGGGAGGTCGGCAGCATCCTGGGCATCAGCGAGCGCACGGCGGTTCTGCACATCCAGAACGCCATGCGCAAGTTGGGCTCGGTCAACAAGCACCAGGCGGTGCTGAAGGCCTTGCGGCTCGGCCTGATCCACTGAATCGGCCACTGTCTTGTGACAGGCGGTTACGCCTACCTGTAAGAGTTGACAGTGTCAAAAGTGCTGGCTGCTTGTTTCAATCCCGACGTGCGCTGTTGGAGCGTCTACACGTCGCGGAGCCCCCATGAAGCAAGCCTTGATTTCCCTCCTTCGCCATCCGCTGCGCCTGGCCTCCCGCCCGGCACCGTCGGTGGCGCAGGTTCGCGAACTCGATCGCAGCGAGCTTCGCCAGGTCGTGGGTGGCGCATCGAGCCAGTCGCCGCGCACGGGCTGGTAGCCGCCGCGATGGGCGCGCCGCCAGGGGGCGGCCGCCGACAGTTTCCGAGCGTGATGCCGGGCCGGCGTGAGGCCGCGGCATGACGCTGTTTCGCAAGGAATCCCTCCACAACCAGCGTCGGGCTTGGCTGGGCAGCATCCAGTTGGTGCAGCCAGTGGGCTTGGCTTGGTTGACTTTCTGGGTGCTGGCGACGCTTGCCGTCGTCAGCACCTTTCTTTTTTGGGGCGAGTACACACGCAAGGCCCACTTGACCGGGGTGCTCGTCCCCGACCGTGGCCTGATCCGCATTGCCGCACCCGTGGCGGGCACCGTGTTGGCGCTCAACGCCCGTGAAGGGCAAGCGGTGCGCGAAGGCGACCCGCTGTTCACCTTGAATGTCCAGAGCCCCATGCTGGCCGGCCCCGCTCAGGCGGAATTGCAGCAGACCTTCCGGTCCCGGTTGCGCAGCCTGGACGAAGCCGCCCTTCAGGCACGGGCGCTGCTGCTGCAACGCCAGACGGCGCTGGGGGAGCGGCTGGCTGCATTGCAGCGCGAACAGGCCCAGCTTGAAGCCCAGGCTGGGCTGCAGGCGGAGCGCCTGGTGCTGGCCGAGGCGGCGCTGGCCAGGCTCCAGGCCCTTGGCGGCGAGAAGTTCGTTTCCGCTGCCCAGATCCAGACGAAGAGCGAGGAGGTCCTGGGCCAGCGCGTCGAAGGTGCGGCACTGGCACGCCAGCGCCAGGCCCTGCAGCGAGAGGCCGCGACCTTGGCGGCCGAGCGGCGCGAACTGCCGCTGCAGGCCGACACGGCGCTGGGCGAGATCGAGCGTGACCGCGCCGAGGTGGCCGAGGCTGCCGTGCGCGCAGGCACCCAGTCGGCCTCGCGCCACCTGGTGGTGCAGGCCCCGGCGGACGGTGTTCTCAGCGGCCTGAGCGCATCGCCGGGCCAGGCAGTCACCGCCGACGCGGCCTTGGCCAGCCTGAGCCCAACCGGTGGCACGCTGCAGGCACATCTTTTCGCGCCCTCCAGTGCGCTGGGTTTCGTGCAGCCGGCGCAGCCGGTCTGGCTGCGGCTGGCAGCGTTCCCCTACCAGAAGTTCGGCCTGCAGACTGGTACCGTGGCGCAGGTGGCGCAGGCGCCCTTGGCGCCCGCCGAATTGGCGGTGGTGCCGATCGCCGCGCGCCCTGGCAGCGAGCCCTTGTACCGGGTGACGGTGTTGCTGGACCGCCAAGCCGTTTCTGCGGCTGGGCAGAACCGCCCCTTGGTGGCTGGCATGCAGCTGGAGGCCGACGTGATGCTGGAACGGCGGCGCCTTGTCGAGTGGCTGTTCGAGCCGGTCATCGGTTGGGCCCAGCGGCCATGAGCTCGCGGGGCGCCGTCCTGGCCCTTCTGGGCGCCCGCGCCGGCCGGGTGCCGCTGGTGCTGCAAACCGAGGCGGCAGAGTGCGGCCTGGCCTGCCTGGCCATGGTGGCAGGTGCCCACGGCCTGGACACCGATCTGCCCACGCTGCGTGAGCGCTTCCGCATCTCGATGAAGGGGGCCACCGCGGCCGATCTTGCCGACATGGGGGCGCTGCTGGGCCTGGCACCGCGTGCGGTGCGCGCCGAGCCGGAGCAATTGGCCCTGCTGGCGATGCCCTGTGTGCTGCATTGGGACCTGAACCACTTCGTGGTGCTGGTGAGCGTGCAGCGTGGGGTGGCCACCATCCATGATCCGGCGCAGGGCGTTCGCCGGATGCGCCTCGATGCGGTGTCGCCGCATTTCACCGGGGTGGTGATCGAGCTGACGCCCACCACCGGATTCCGCCCCCGGCGCGAGCGCCAGCGTGTCCGCCTGGGACAGTTGTTGGGCCGTGTCACCGGCCTCAAGCGGGCTCTCGGCCAGGTGCTGCTGTTGGCGCTGGCGCTCGAGGCCTTTTTGCTGCTCTCGCCCTTCTTTCTTCAGTGGGTGGTGGACGGTGTGCTGGTCACTGGCGAACGCGACCTGCTGATCACCTTGGGCGTGGGCTTTGGCGGGCTGGTGCTGCTGCAGGCGCTCGCTGCGGCCGGGCGGTCATGGGCCGTGTTGCACTTGTCGGCCACCCTGAAGTATCAATGGCTGGGCAACGTGTTCGCGCACTTGTTGCACCTGCCGATGGACTGGTTCGAGCGCCGCCACACCGGTGATGTGTGGTCTCGCTTTGCGGCCGTGCACGAGATCCAGGACAAGTTGACGCGGCAATTCGCCGAAGGCCTGATCGACGGCCTGCTGGTGGTGCTGACGCTGGCGCTGATGCTGTTCTACAGCCCCTTGCTGAGTGCGGTCGCCGCCAGTGTGGTGGCGGTCTATGCGTTGCTGCGTTGGGCACTGCACGGGCCGATGCGCGAGGCGGCCGAGGAAGAACTCGTCCACGAGGCAAAGAAATCCAGCCACTTCCTCGAATCATTGCGCGGCGTCGGCGCGATCAAGTTGTTCAACGCCGAGGCGCGGCGCCAGTCGCAGTTCATGAATCTGGTGGTCGACGCGATGAACGCCGGGTTGGCCCGCCACCGCCTGGAACTGCGGCTGGCCATCGCTCACCGGGTGTTGTTCGGCCTGGAGCGGGTGGCGGTGGTCTGGCTGGGTGCGTTGGCGGTGATGGACCAGCAACTGTCCACCGGCATGCTGTTCGCGTTCCTGGCCTACCAGGAGCAGTTCGCCACCCGCACCAGTGCGCTGATCGACAAGTGGAGCGAACTTCGCCTGCTGGGCCTTCAGGCCGAGCGCCTGGCCGACATCGTGCTCACCGCGCCGGAAGGCGAGGGGCTGCCGACGGCCCGCGCGGCAGTGGGGCTGGGTGACGAATCTGCCGGCCGGCTGAGTATCCAGGGCCTGCGCTTTCGATACTCGGATCTGGAGCCTGAGGTGCTGCGCGGCGTGAGCTTCGACGTGGCCGCGGGCGAGTCCGTGGCCATCGTGGGGCCTTCCGGCTGCGGCAAGACAACGCTGCTGAAGCTGATGCTGGGCATCCACGATGCCCAGGCGGGCGAGATGCGTATCGACGGCTGCACGATGGGCGAACTGGGCCGGCGGCGCTGGCGCGCCTTGATCGGCACGGTGATGCAGGACGAGCCTCTGTTCGCCGGCTCGGTCGCCGACAACATCGCCTTCTTCGTGCCAGAGCCTGACCCGCTGTGGCTGGTGGAGTGCGCGAAGCTCGCCTCGGTACACGAGGAGATTTCGGCCATGCCGATGGGCTACGCCACGCTCGTCGGCGACATGGGCACGGTGCTTTCGGGTGGCCAGAAGCAGCGCATCCTGCTGGCACGGGCGCTGTACAAACGGCCGAAGATCCTGCTGCTGGACGAAGCCACCAGCGCGCTGGATGTCGACCGCGAGCGCTTGGTCAACCGCGCCGTGGCGGAGTTGCCGCTGACGCGGATCATCGTCGCGCACCGGCCCGAAACCATCGCCAGTGCCAGCCGGGTGATCGTGCTGGCCGACGGCTTGGTGGCGCAGGACCGGCGCACCGGGGGGCTCGGCTGACCCGGAGGCCCCTTGTAAGCGTGCGCTTGCTACTTCTGCAACGGGCAGGTGGACAGGCCCAGCAGCGGGTACAGCGGGCAGAAGCGGATCACCCCGGTCGCTACCAGGACGACGCCCAGCCAGCCCCAGGGGCCGATGGTCCCCATCAGGGTCAGGGCAATCAGGACGATGCCGAGGGCGATGCGGGCAATGCGGTCGATGCCGCCAACGTTGGCTTTCATGAACTCACTCCTGTGTGGTGTGGGTGCATGATGCGCGCGCGCACCGGGCCTGTCTGTGATGCTGGTCACTCAACGCCGGCGGCCGCCTGTCGCAGTGCGCCGGCGTCCAGCACCTCGATGCGCTCGCGTCCGAGCCGCAGCCAGCCGGCGCGCTCGAATCGCTTCAGCAGGCGGGTGACGATTTCGCGCACCGTGCCCAGTTCGTCGGCGAGCGCCTGGTGGGTGGTGTGGAGGGTGGGGCCGTGGCCCAGAAGAGCACCGGCCAGACGTTGGTCCAGCCGTTGAAAGGCCACCGCCTCGACCAAGGCCATCAGGTCGGCCAGGCGGTCGGCGAACACGCCAAAGACGAACTGGCGAAAGCCGGCGTCTGCCACCCAGCGCTCAAAGCCCGCCGGCGAGATCACGACCATCTCGGTCGCCTCGGTCGTGACGCCGTGCGCCACCAGCAAACCGTGGCCGAACAGACAGGAGGTGGAGGCCACGCAAAGCTCGCCGGGCGCCACGCGGTAGAGCTCCAGCGCGCGGCCTGCGTTTGACCCACGGGCCACGCGCACCTCGCCGGACAGCAACATCGGGAAGCCCTGGCACGGTGCCCCTTCGTCGAACAGGCGGGTCAGTGCTGGCGCGTGCAGGTGGCGGGCCTCGGTCGCCAGCACGTCGTTTCGCAAGGCCTCGGGCAGGGCGGCGACGGCGGGGTAGAGCTGGTTCAGGGGGGCAGAGTAGGTGTCAGGCATCGGTCTCAGCCAGGGGTGGTCGCAAGTTCCAGGCGTTCCAACCACGCCATTGCCACCTCGCGCTGGTTGCCACACATGTCGGCACTCGGGGTCAAGGAACTGCAGACGGTGGGTCGCCGCGGGTCACCAAACAGACGGCAGCGGTCTGCGTCGTCAAGCTGTACGCAACGCACGCCGGCCGGCTTGCCGCCGGGCATGCCCGGGATGGCGCTGCTGATCGACGGGGCGATGCAGCAGGCGCCGCACTGCGGCCGGCAGGGTAAGGGCGGAACGGTCATGATGCGATTGTCCGGCCGGCGCTCCGGATTCAGAACCCGGCCGTGACGAAAACGGCCCGGGCCAATAAAATCAAGGGTTTGCGACAGGGTTCTCCGGTGCTTGCCCGCACCGCCGGCCTGCCCACATCAACCCAGGACGGCCGCCATGCTCTACCCCCAGGAATTCGACGTTATCGTGGTGGGTGGCGGGCATGCCGGTACCGAGGCTGCATTGGCGGCCGCGCGCATGGGCTGCGCCACGTTGCTGCTCAGCCACAACATCGAGACGCTGGGTCAGATGAGTTGCAACCCCTCGATCGGCGGCATCGGCAAGGGGCATCTGGTGAAGGAGGTGGATGCGTTGGGCGGCGCCATGGCGCTGGCGACGGACGAAGCGGGCATCCAGTTCCGCATCCTCAATTCCAGCAAGGGGCCTGCTGTTCGCGCCACCCGTGCGCAGGCCGACCGGGTGCTCTACAAGGCGGCCATCCGGCACCGGCTGGAGAACCAGACCAATCTGTGGCTGTTCCAGCAGGCGGTGGACGACTTGATGGTGGAGGGCGACCGGGTCGTCGGCGCCG